>NZ_JBRRDY010000020.1:0-85279 GCF_056759935.1 Stenotrophomonas sp. STEN035 | reverse complement strand
CCCTACGGCGCGGCGAGCGCTCCGCCGTCGCCGGCTCGTGGGGCTCCCCGGCGCCCGCCCGCGGCCCGCCCGGCCCCCGCCACTACAACTGAAAAACCCCGGCTTGTCCGGGGTTTTTCAGCACAGCAGCTACAAAACCGCTACGCAGTCTTGTCCTTGATCGTGGTGCTGGGGCCGTTGCCCTTGACGCTGGTGATGCCGGCTTCGCGCGCGGCCTGCGATGAATACATCTGGCTGCTGCCGATCACCTGGTGGTTGGCCGCTTTCAGATTGAAATGGTAGCGGCCGTCACTGGCGGTCTTGCGCTCGTAGTTCGCTTCATCCGGGCTGTTCTTCTGTACCGAGGCAATACCGTTCTCCGCCCCGGACCGCGCGGTGTAACGTTCGCTGGTCAGGATGACCTCGGCGTTGCCTGCCTTGAGCACGAAATAGAACTGACCGTCGCTGCTCTTGTCCAACTCGTACCAACCTGCCATTGCAATACCCCACTTGAGGATGATGCCGGCACGCTGCCGCCCTGCTACCGCCGCCGCATGCGTGGCTGTTGCCCGGATGACCGGACGTTGGAAGCCGCTAGCTACCGCGGCTACAGGTGCGACTCTACCTCAATCTTCTGTCCGTTCCAGCCAGGCCAGCTTGCGCTCACGCGGCAGCTGCTTGATCTGCCACTCGGCGCGGGATGCGGCCGAGCGGTCGGCGTAGGCGCGACTGGCCAGGATCCGCAGCGGCGGGTGCGCGCGGGTATAGCGCGCACCCTTGCCGGCGACATGGGTCAGGAAGCGGGCCTGCACATCGGTACTGATACCCGCGTAGTAGCTGCCATCACGGCACTCCAGCAGATACAGAAACCACAGCCCCTTCACCTGAGCCTGCCCCATCCCGATTTACAGGCTGGCTGCGTCGGCAATCTTGCACAGACCTTCACCAACTGCCTTGTTGGAGGTCATCTGACCACCCTTGATGCTGAAGCGCACTTCGACGCGGACGCTCCCGTCAGGCTGACGACGCACGGTGGTGCGCAGCGGCACGGTCGAACCGCCACCACCACGGACTGGGTTCTCGGCGGCGATGTAGCCGGTGGTCTCGTTCGGGTAGATACCAATCATGCCTTCGGCTTCAATCGCCGCAACGGTCTTGGCAAACGCGACCGGGTAGCTGACACCTTCATGGTCGGTCGAGGCCAGGAACTGCTTGCCGCTGGTGAAGCCACCAGCCACCGACAGGTTCTGCAGGCAGCCACTGCCCGAATCAAAAACCTCCTTCTTGGCCAGCGCCAGCGACGGGACCAGCATCAAAGCCAGCGCCATGGTGCACATACGAAAACGCATCAGTTCCTTCTCCTTGGAGCGGTGATTCATAGGCTTTCCTGCAGGAGAAGGTGCTCCCCCTGTCCCCACGGCAGGCGGGAGGCCTACCACCTCCCGCCGCGTAAACTACTTGGACTGCCTGCTCTGCGCCAGTGAAACTGTCACGAAATCCTCAGGCTGCCGCCTCCAGCTGGGCGCGACGGCGGGCGCGTACCGCAACCGCCAGACGCTCTAGTACCAGCACGGTGCTGTCCCAATCGATGCAACCGTCGGTGATGCTCTGGCCGTAAACCAACGGCTGGCCTTCGACCAGATCCTGGCGGCCGCCAACCAGATGGCTCTCGACCATCACCCCGACAATGCGCTGCTCACCGGCTTCCAGCTGGGTGGCGATGTCGTCGATCACCTTGGGCTGGTTTTCCGGTTTCTTGCTGCTGTTGGCATGGCTGGCATCGATCATCAGCCGTGCTGGCAGCTGCGACTTGCCCAGCACTTCACTGGCAGCCTGCACGCTGGCAGCATCGTAGTTCGGGGTCTTGCCGCCGCGCAGGATCACGTGGCAATCCGGGTTGCCGCGGGTGGCGACGATGGCGGTGCCGCCTTCCTTGGTCACCGACAGGAAGTGGTGCGGGTGCGAGGCCGCGCCGACCGCGTCGGTGGCGATCTTCACATCACCGGTGGTGCCGTTCTTGAAGCCGACCGGGCACGACAGGCCCGAGGCCAGCTCACGGTGCACCTGGCTTTCAGTGGTACGCGCACCAATCGCGCCCCAGGCCACCAGGTCGGCGATGTACTGCGGCGAGATCACGTCCAGGAACTCAACGCCGGCCGGCAGGCCAAGCCGGTTGATGTCACGCAACAGGCCTCGCGCCACGCGCAGGCCCTTGTTGATGTTGAAGCTGCCGTCCAGGTCCGGGTCGTTGATCAGGCCCTTCCAGCCCACCGTGGTGCGCGGCTTCTCGAAATACACGCGCATCACGATCTCAAGTTCGCCAGCCAGCGCATCGCGCAGCGGGCGCAGACGCTGCGCGTACTCCATCGCCGCCACCGGGTCGTGAATCGAGCAGGGTCCAACCACGACGGCCAGGCGGTCGTCCTCACCGTGCAGGATGCGGTGCAGCGAAGCGCGTGCATCGGCCACGGTCTGCGAGGCCTCCTCGTCGCAGGGCAGCAACGCCAGCAGCTGCGCCGGCGAGGTCAGGGGTTCAAGTTTGCGGATGCGCAGATCGTCGGTATGGGGGGGCATGGGGGGTCTCCAGTTCAAAGCAGTGAATGGTTCGGCCCCAGCGTGGCGGCATGAAAAAAGCCGCCAGGTTCGCTGGCGGCTTTTCGGGAATGCATCTGAAAGTTTCTTCAGGGTAAGCGCAGTCCTTCCTCCGCCAGCGGCTTGGGAAAGTAATACCAAAAATAAAAGCTGGCGCGGGCTGCGTTCATGGGAAGCATTGATAACACGGTTTTTTGTGCGATGCGACAGTTTCAGCGGCAACAGACCCTGCCGCCGTCACGTTCAGGTTCGGGGAACGAGCACCGACACCTCGCCATTCCAGCTTGCATCGGGCTGCTGCGCGAGTGTCAGCTCTTCCACGGAAACGCCCATGCTCTGCAGCGCCTGCAACCACACCATCACATCAGCCGGCGCGCCACTCAACGCAAATTTGATGCGCTGATCCGACTGCTGCACCCCGTTGATTGCCAGCCCATGTTTGTCAGCCGTCGCTGTCAGCAGCGCCGGCAACTGCTCCGGTTTAGGCGTAGCAGTGCGTTGCGCCGCTGCGATCAAACGGGGCGCGTTGGCACGCATATGCGCCTGCAGCTGCTGCTCCGTGGCGACATTGCTGCGGGCCTGCTGCAGTGCTTCGCGGGTCGGCCCCCATGCAGCAAACCAGAACGCCAGCGCAGCCGCAAACGCCAACAACAGCTGTAGTGCGATGCGTTCGCGCGGTGCCAGCTGGCGCCAGCGCGCGACGATCCGATCACGCATGACCTGCATTCCAGGTGTGTTTGAAACAGCCGTGCTCATTGCGCTACTCCAACTACCAATTGCAGACCAGCTTCATCCGATCGCGCCTCCTTCACCCGCAACTGCCGGGCCTGCAGACCTTGCTGCAGCCCGTCCAATGCAGAGTGTTCGCCCTGCAGTTGCAGCAGCAGCTCGCCCTGCCCGGCCTGGTAGTGCATCCGTCGCAGCTGCAGATCCGCAGTGGCCGGCATCGCCTCGGCAACCGCTGCCAGCAAAGCCTGCAGCTGGGTGGCGGAACTGCCTTGGCGTAGATGCTGGTCGAACTGCGCTTTCAGGTCGACGATGCGCCGCTCCCGCGGGAACAAACCCTTGTAGATGGCTTCGTTGGCCTGCCGGTAGCCAGCGGCCTGCTGGTTCAACAACCACGCCTGTGCGCCATCGAATGCAAGCTGCGCCAGCAGTACAGCCGCCAGCGCCCATGCCACTGGTTTCCAGTGATGCAGCCGCATGCTTGAAGCGGGAGCAAATTCTCCCTGTGCCAGATTCAATGCATGCGCGCACTGCCCCGTCATCCACATCGGCTGTGCGCCGCCGAACATCTGTAGATCGACCCTCGCCCCAGCCGGCAACAGCGGCACGTCATCGCGCGCATGGAATACCTTGCAGGATCCCGGCAGCCGCTGCAGTACTGCAGGTAGCTGCGGTGGCGCCAGCGCGAGCCGCAGCCCATTGGCATCGGCCAACAGGCAACGGGAACTGTCCCAGCACAGGCTTGCAGATTCGTTCGGCAGCAGGTCCGCATCCACATGGATTGCACTTACCCGCACACCGTTCTCGCACAGATGGCGCAAACAAGCCTCCAGCAGAGCACGCTTGATGGCCACCACCCGATGCTGACCATCGTGCAGGCGTTCGCCCAAGACCAGATGCATGGCCTCCACCTCTTCGGCGAGCAGCGGCTCCAGCGCATAGGGCAAGGCTTTGAGCTGCCAGTGTCTGCTGCCGGCGGGCAGGCTGACGGCACAACTGGTGACATGCTCAACCGGCACGATCAAGGCGATCGTGCGGCCATTGAGAGTTGCCAGCGCCTCACGCAAAGACAGCTCTGCCGACTGCTGGCCATCGCTCCAGCTGACCAGCAGATCGTCCTGCAGGCTCGCGCTGCACCATGCAGGCAGGAACAGGCATGGCAATGGAGGTTGTCGCTTCATCAATCTTTCTCGGGAAATGCAGGGGGGGCCAACTGCCGGGCAACTACCTGCACGCTGCCCGCGTCGCGGTGCAAGGTACTCAGAAGTCGCAGGCGGCGGTCGCCGATGGCGACTTCAGTGCTGGCGAGGAACCAGTTGCTACGCACCGCCAAGCCGCTGCGTGCCACCAGCCGCCGCTGCAGCAGCGGCTGTGCCAGCACCTCATCGACAGTGGCAAAACCATTGCCAGCGCGAGCGGCGGCCAAGCGTTGGCCATCGGCAAGGCCGAGCCCATCAGCGAGACTGGCCAGCAGCAGCGGCTCGGCGGTATTGAGATTGAGCGCAGCCGTTGCCGGCAACGCACTGACATGCGGCAGCAGGCGCTGGTAAACCGCGTCATCGACGCCGGCCAGCAAGCGCAGCTCGCTGACATCCTGCAGGGCGCGGCGCGCCGGCCGATACGCCGGTTGCCGGCGCTGGTACTCGCGCTCGCTGGACAGACGGATCGCATCCGGCGCCAACGACGGCGCCAACCAGGCCACCAGCTGCCAAGACAGCTGCGGATCCAGCCGCAGCAAGCCCAGCAGACGCTGCAGGCGTGCCAATGCAGCGCTATCCAGTTCGCCGTTCTGTACAACACTGTTGAGATTGAAGCGGCCGGAGAGATCGTCGATCGACACGCTCAGCTGACCACCGTCCACTGGATACACCGGCAAGCCCTGCGCCCAAGCCTCGCCGAGATGATCGATGCCCGCACTCTCGCGCAGATCCGCCGTCAGCACGGCGCTGGCCAACTGCTCACCACCGCGCGCGTACTGCCAGGCCTGGCGCGCATGCAGCTGATTTGCACTGGCACGTATCGACAGCTGCTGACGGGTCACCAAGGCCGCGCATACGGTGGCCGCCAGCGCCACCACCAGCAGCACTGTGATCAGCGCGACGCCTTGCTGCGTCCGCTTCATGGTGACTGCCTCCCGGCATCGCCTGCGGGTAGCAACAGCACACGCCGCAGCACGCCAAACCGCGTGTGCTCAATGCGCACTTCCAACGCGCGTGGCAGTGGCTGCGTATCGGTAGCCTGCCATAGCGTGCGCCATATGCCCTGCCGATCCAGATAACGCCACTGCAGGGCAGTAATGTTCTGCAGAACCTGCTGCCGCTGCGCAACGCTGTCGTTGGCGCGGTCCAGCACCGGCCAGTACTCGCGCAGCAGATACGAGCCTTCATAGCGCCAGTGCACCCGCTGCAATTGCGCGCGCGGCATGCCCTGCGGATTGCTCCAGCCAGCACGCGTCCAGTGCAGGCCCTGTCCGTCGGGATCGCTCCAGAATGCGGGTTCATCGCTACTGTCGTTGGCCAGTACCGGCCGCGCCACGGCCTGCTCTACATCGCGTTCCAAGCTGGTCATCGCCCGCAGCAGTTGCCGCAGTTGCTGCTCCTGCTCACGAGTCTGTGAATCCACACGTATCGCGGACACCAGCAGACGATGGCTGGCAATGCCAATCAGAGCGAAGATCGCCACCGCGACCAGCACCTCCAGCAGGGTGAACCCTACTTCTGGACGCTGTTTCACTGCCCCACCCCGACGAAACCAGTCAGGCTGACGCCACCATCCTCGCTGTCCGCATCCGTCACCCGCAGCTGCACCAGCCGCAGCTGCGGCTCGGCGGTGGCCTGTATCTCGTACCGCACCCGCCAGCGTCGACCGCCCTGTTCTACGACGACATCACTGCTGCCCGGCACCACCGCGCCCTGCAACTGCAGTTCGGCCAGGGTGGTATCGGCCAGCCAGCCGGCCAACGCACGGTTCTCCAGCAGGCGCGCGTTGTGCACATGGCGCTGCAGCGTGACATGCACCATCGCCGCGACCACAGCCAGTACCGCCAGCGCCACCATTACTTCCAGCAAAGTGAATCCACGCGCCGGCTTCATTGCGACGACACCTGCTGCACCCGCGGCTCATTGAAGCCGTCGGCGATGATCCGATAGGCAAGACCGTGCTTGTCAGTGGCAATCAGCGTTGCGCTGAAGGGTGTCGACTGCGCCGAGGACGACAGCACGATCTGCGGCGGCTGTGCATCGGTGCCGGCATCCGCCAATGCAACCGGGGTGCCTTCCACGCTCAGCGTCAGCCGCATTGCCTGCGGCAGCCGACGCGATGACCAGTCCGGCTGCGCCCGCCAGCGCCCATCACGGGCGTCATAGGCGTGCACCTCGTAGCCCTGCGTGCTGATGCGTACGCCGTACTCGCGGTTGTCCTGCACGGCCTCATCGGCGAGCAGGCGCAGCACCGCAGCGAAGCGCTCGGCTTCCTCGCGCAGCACATAGCCATCGCCACGCGCCGCCCCGGACAAGCCGACCGCACCGGCCAGCACGCCAATGATCACCATCACCACCAGTACTTCCACCAGGGTGAAGCCGCGCGCATGCCGCACGCTCAGATGTCCCTGCTGTCCAGGTCAGCGTCCAGCGCATCGCCGCCTTCGCGACCATCGGCACCGTAGCTCCACAAGTCATAGGCGCCCTTGCTACCCGGTGCCAGGTACAGATAGGGCTT
Organism: Stenotrophomonas sp. STEN035; assembly: GCF_056759935.1. Taxonomy (NCBI): domain Bacteria; kingdom Pseudomonadati; phylum Pseudomonadota; class Gammaproteobacteria; order Lysobacterales; family Lysobacteraceae; genus Stenotrophomonas; species Stenotrophomonas sp. STEN035. The sequence goes on along the minus strand of NZ_JBRRDY010000020.1, from coordinate 78,265 downwards.
GCCCCAGGGATCAACCGGCAGGCGCCCGAGGTAGCCCTCGGGATTCCAGTTGTCGGCACCGCTGGGCGGACGCTGCACCAACGCTTCCAGGCCCTGCTGGGTGTCCGGATAGCGGCGGTTGTCCAGCCGATACATCTCCAGTGCCGAGGCAATGGCCTTGAGATCGCCGCGGGCGACGGTGACCTTGGCCTGGTCAGGCCGTCCCATCACCTTGGGCACCACCAGCGCGGCAAGGATGCCGATGATCACCACGACCACCATGATTTCTATCAAGGTGAAGCCCGCCAGCTGTCTTGCCGATACGTTCATTGCTGTTTCAACCCACCATTTGGTTCAAGGACATGATCGGCAGCAGGATGGCCAGCACGATCAACAACACCACCGCACCCATCAGCACCAGCATGAAGGGCTCGAACACGCCTATCAGCAGGGCGATGCGCGCGGCCAGATCGGTCTCCTGGTTGCGTGCGGCGCGTGCCAGCATCGCGTCCAGGGCACCGGATTTCTCACCTGCGGCGACCATGTGCATCAGCATCGGCGGCAGTGGCGTGTGCTGTTCCAGCGCGCGGGTCAGGCTGCCGCCCTCGCGCACGACGACTTCAGCCTGCAGCAGACCAGCCTTGATGCACTGATTGCCAACCACCTGTGCGGCGATACGCAGCGCATCCACCAACGGCACGCCGCTACGCGCCAGGATTGCCAGCGTGGAAGCAAAGCGCGCACTGTCCAGGTCGCGCAGCAGCAGGCCGAACAACGGCAGCTGCAGCAACGCCTTATCACAGCGCAGGCGCTTGGTCGGCTGCTGCAACGCACGCCAAGCCAGCACACCGGCAACAGCCAGCACGGGCAGCAACCACGGCCCCCACTGGCTGAGCGCGTTGCTGCTGGCCACCAGTCCGCGGGTCAGCAAAGGCAGGGCCTGGCCGGAATCGACGAAGACATCGATCACATCCGGCACCACGTAGCCCAGCAGAAAACCAACGATCAAGCCCGCCACCACCAACAGGATCAGCGGATACAACAAGGCCAGCTGGATCCGCTGCCGTGACTGCTGACGCTGCTCGGTGTAGTCGGCCAGTTGCTCCAGCACCACGCCGAGATGACCACGTTCGCCTGCCGCGACCATGCTCCGATAGATACCCGGGAAGGCACGCGGATACGTCGCCAGCGCCGCAGCCAGGCCGTGTCCTTCCAGAATCCTGCCGCGCACCGCCAACAAGGTCGCGCGTATGCGTGGCTTGCTGGTCTGTGCGGCGACCGCGCGCAGGGCTTCTTCCACTGGCAACGCGGCCTGCACCAAGGTGGCCAGTTGCCGGGTCAACAGAGCCAGATCGGCGCTAGCGATACGTCCGCCGCCGCTAGCACTGGCCGCGCCTTCTCGCACCGCGACCGGCTCCACCTGCACCGGTGTCAGGTTGCGCTCGCGCAACTGCTGGCGTGCCTGGCGTGCACTGTCGGCCTCGACCACGCCCTTGTGGCGGCGGCCATCGGCGGACAAGGCCAGATACTCGAACGCCGCCATCAATCACTACTCCGTACGACCCAGGCACTCACAGGTCACGTCCTACCCGCAGCACTTCTTCCAGCGTTGTCACGCCATCGAGCACCTTGGCGCGGCCGTCGTCCAACATCGATGGTCCCTGTCGCCGCGCCTGCTCAAGCAACTCGGCCTCGCCCGCACCGGCATGCACCAGCGCACGCAGTTCGGGGCCGAACTCGACCAGCTCGTAGATGCCGGTGCGGCCCCGGTAACCCTGGCCTTTGCAGTGATCGCAACCGACCGCGCGGAACAGCAGTGGCCGTTGCCAGGCTTCCATCCCCAACTGCGCGCACTCGGCGCTGGACGCCGGCGTTGCCACCCGACACTGCGGGCACAGCCTGCGCACCAGACGCTGTGCCAGCACACCGAGCAGCGAAGAGGACAACAGGAAGGATTCGATCCCCATGTCGAGCAGACGGGTGACCGCACCGACCGCGCTGTTGGTATGCAGGGTGGACAGCAGCAGATGGCCGGTAAGCGAGGCCTGCACGGCGATGCGCGCGGTTTCGCTGTCACGGATCTCGCCGACCATCAGCACGTCGGGGTCCTGGCGCAGGATCGCACGCAGGCCGCGCGCAAAGGTCATGTCGATGCGGCCATTGACCTGGGTCTGGCCGACGCCATCCAGGTGGTACTCGATCGGATCTTCGACGGTAAGGATGTTGCGCTGACGGTTGTTGATGGCGCGCAGACCGGCATACAGCGTGGTGCTCTTGCCGGCACCGGTGGGGCCGGTGACCAACACGATGCCGTGCGGGCGGCACAGCATGGCCTGCATCACCCCGACATCGCGCACCCGCATGCCCAGGTGCTGCAGCGACAACTGCCCGGATTGTTTGTCCAGCAGGCGCAATACCACCCGCTCGCCATTGGCCGCAGGCAGGGTGGAAACACGGATATCCACCTCGCGCCCACCTACCCGCACCGAGATACGACCGTCCTGCGGCAACCGCTTCTCGGCGATATCCAACCGCGCCATCACCTTGATGCGCGACACCAGCAGCGCTGCTAGCTCGCGCCGTGGCTCGACCACGTCACGCAGGATGCCATCCACACGGAAACGCACCACCAAGCGGCGCTCGAACGACTCGATATGGATATCGGAGGCATGCTCGGCCAGCGCCTCACCGAGCAAGGCGTTGATCAGGCGGATGATCGGCGCATCGTCCTGCTGGTCCAGCAGATCCTCGACCTGCTCCAGCCCTTCCACCAGACTGGCCAGATCCATGCTGTCGCCCAGCTCGTCCGCCATGCTCATCGCGCTGCCGGAATCCTGCTGATACACCTGCTGCAACAGCTGCTCGAACACGTCATCGGCCACTGTCTCCGACGCCAATGGCCGCCCGGCCATGCGCTGTGCTTCAGCCAGCGCTGGCATCGTGGCATCACCACGGCAGGCAAGCCGGGCCTCCACATCATCGATCAACAACACACCATGGCGCCGCGCGAACGCAAACGGCAGGCGCAGCGCAGGCGTACCGGCAACAGGTGCCAGCGACGCAGAGAGCTCCATTTCAGACATCAATGTTGCAAGGTGATATCGCTGCGCGGAGCGATGTCACACTTTCCCCTGTAAAAACGTGCCCGGAAAATGCCATGTTCCGGACAAAAAGGCGTGACTTTGAGCTCGCTTTCCGGATGACGATCACACTTCCGTACGTATCCGCATCGCACTCTCTTACGGACGCAGCTAGAGTACCGGCTTCGCAAAATCCGACACTGCGAAAACAGGGGAAAACCAGACACCTTTGGCGCGACGTTGCCTGAAAAGTGCAGCGAGCTAGCCCCTGTGCGCGCGGATTTTTGCCAAAGGAGATGCCGTAGCACCGATGTTCCAGTCTGATACCTCCAACCTGCTACCGAAGATAGTCGCGATCGTCATCACACTTTCCGCTGCTGCCGCACTGGTATGGCAGGCGCGTCAACTCTATCTGCAGATGAGCCGGCCACCAGTCACCGCCGACACCGCGCAAGCGAGCGTCCCTGCGCTATCACCGCAGGCGCTGCAGCGGCTGTTTGGCAATCCCGCGACGGCAAGCACGCTCAATCTGCACGGCGTGCAGCTGCAGGGCTGCATCGTCGCCGCCGACCCTGCGCAGTCACAGGCACTGATCAACATCGAGGGCGAGGGTGCCTTGAACCTGTTGGTTGGCGACGAATTCCAGCCTGGCGTCGTGCTGCGGCAGATCGCCCATGACCATGTGCTGTTCACCCGCAATGGCGTAACTGGCAGACTCGACTTTCCCGCACCTGCAACAACACAGCCTGCAGGCGGTGCCGAGTGATCCACGCACCCACACTCCAGCTGCTTCGCAGGGCGGCGCTGCTGTCCTTGCTGGCGCTTGCGCCGGCAACACTCAGTGCCGCGCCAGCCAGCGATGCTCCCCAGCAATGGAGCATCAACATGAAGGACACGGATATCCGTGACTTCATCGGTGCGGTAGCCAACATCACCGGTGACACCTTGATCGTCGACCCACGGGTGGTGGGCGAGGTCAGCGTCACTACCCAGGAGCCGATGACGTTGCCGGAAGTGCGCCGCCTGTTCCTGTCGGTGATGACGATCCATGGTTTTGCGGTGATCGAGGAGGAACGCCAGACCCGTGTGGTGCCCAATGACGAAGCGCATGTCTTCGCCGATGGCCGCGGCCGCGGCCCGGATGCGATCGAGACCCGTGTACTCACGGTGCAGCACGGCGTCGCCACCGAATTGCTGCCGATGCTGCGGCCGTTGGTGCCAGCCAATGCACACATGGCAGCGGTGCCCACCTCCAATTCACTGATCATCAGCGACCGGCGCGGCAACATCACCCGTATCGAGGCGCTGTTGCGGCAACTGGATGCACCGAAGCTGCATGGCCACGCCGACTACGAGGTGCAGTTTGCCAGCGTGGAAAGCCTGCAGAAGTTGCTGCAGGCCAGCCTCAGCGCAAGCAACGCTGCTTCCTCCACCAAAGTACTGGCCGACACCCGCACCAACCGCCTGCTGATCTTTGGCCCCGAACAAGCACGGCAGCGCTTGCTGGAGTTGGCCCGCTCACTGGACGTTGATGCCCCCCGCTCCACCACCACCCAGGTGATCCGCCTGCAGCACGGTGACGCCAAGCAGATGGCACAGACGCTGGGCGCCATCGGTGATTCGATCAAGCAGGAAGGTGCCGACAAGCCGCTCCAGACCGCCACCCTGATCCGTGCCGATGAAAGCCTCAATGCCGTCGTCATCCACGCCAAACCCGAGATGCTGCAGGTATTGACCGACATCGTCCGGCAGCTGGACATCCCACGCTCGCAGGTATTGGTGGAGGCAGCCATCGTCGAGATCTCCGGCGACATCGAAGACGCACTCGGCGTGCAATGGGCACTGGATGGCGGCTCACGCAGCAACGGTGCTGGCGGGGTCAACTTCAACAATACCGGCTTGTCGATCGGTACCCTGCTCAGCTCACTGGCCGCCGGCAGTACGCCAACAACCCTGCCATCCGGCGCCATTCTCGGCATCGGCAACAGCAACTTCGGCGCGCTGGTGACGGCGCTGTCGAGCAACTCCAAGAACAACCTGCTATCCACCCCGACCCTGCTTACGCTGGACCACGAACCGGCGGAAATCCTGGTTGGCCAGAACGTGCCGTTCCAGACCGGCTCGTACACCACTACCGGCGATGGCACCAGCAATCCGTTCACCACCATCCAGCGCCAGGACATCGGCGTAACGTTGAAGGTGACGCCGCATATCAACCAGGGCGGCACGCTGCGGCTGGAGATCGAGCAGGAAATATCCTCGTTGGCGGCCACGCCCAGCGGCATCACCCTGTCCGACGTAATCACCAACAAGCGCTCGATCAAGAGCACCATCCTGGCCAGCGATGGGCAGGTGATCGTGCTTGGCGGCTTGATCCAGGATGACGTCAGCCATACCCGCTCCAGCGTACCGCTGCTCGGCAGCATCCCCGGCCTCGGCAGATTGTTCAGCTCCACCAGCGATACCCGGGTCAAACGCAACTTGATGGTTTTCCTGCGCCCCACCGTGATTCTCGGGCAGAGCGCGGCCAGCGACCTGAGCGAACGTAAATATCTGGATCTGCGCCAAGCGCCCGGTGCGCGTGGCAAGTACGCCAATCCTTTGCCTCCCACGCCCGAACAACTGTTCGACCGCGGCCAGGGAGCGCCTGAACGCAAGGCCGCACGGGCACCCGAGCGCTGACAGGTCCATCCATGAGCAGCCCGGCGACCGGTTTGGGGCCGGAGCGCGCTGCTCGGTTTCATTGCTGTACTTCAAAACTAGGGGAGAACTACTTGAACAACGCAATCAATCTGCGTGCGCTGGCGTTGGCACTGAGCATGGTGCTGCTCGCATCCTGTGACAAAAGCGAAACACCGGAAGACAAGGACAACGGCAGCAGCGGCGGCGACACCTCGGTTCCGGTTGTGCCCGAGCAGCCCCCGGCTGGCGGCAACGGTGACGCCGGCTTCGGCAACGATATCGATGTTGGCGGCTCCGGCGGCTCCGGCGGCGATGACAACGATGGCGGCGGAAACAACGGCGGCAGCGATGCCGGCAACGGTGGCGCGACCGTGCCACCGACGCCGCCCACTCCCGATCCCACACCCACGCCAGCTGATCCCTATCCGGAACCCCATTCGGCCCGCTACGACGAAGTGGATCTGAAGGGCTTCTACGACATCGACCCCAGCGGCGCGGTGCGCGCAGTACGCAATGACCTGGTCGGACCATTGTCGGCGATGATCCAGTTCGGGCAGAGCCACACTGTCGACCCCAGTGGCAATGAAGCCAGGAACATGCCACGCCTCACCACCGAGCGCGAAGCGCTGCTGCTGGTCACCCCGGACCCTGCCCTGCAGGACATCGAGGCACTCAACGTGACGGTCTCGGTGGATGGCACGGTAATGGGTACCGCAGAACTGCTGCATCCCAATTCCATGTACCGCTCGGACTACAACAACAACGACGGCCGAGCGGACTACAACTATTCCCGTCGCGCATGGAGCACGCGCCTGCCATGGGACTGGGTCAAGCCCGGCATGAGCCTGAGCATCACCGACGACAAGGCGCGCAGCGGGAACCTGGCCGCCGACAAGATCGATTTCGGCGCACCGGCCGAGCTGGTGGTCCACAACATCCGCCTGGGCATGCTCACCGAGCCACCGGCAGAGAGCGATGCGTTCTGGCTGCTGAAGAACCCCGAGCAGGGCGCTGCCGATTATTTCCAGACCATCCCTGCCGCACGCATGACCGTTGCCTATTACGAGCCGATGAAGCTGGACAAGGTGATGATCGCCAATGGCACCATCTACGACACCGCCAGTGCAAGCGAAGGCGGTGTCTATTCCGGTGACATGCGCGAGAACACCGCCAAATCCACGGTCAGTGTCGGCATCAACCTGGCCAACGTCGGTGCGACCGCATCGGGCATGGCCGGGCAGTCACAGCCGCAGTGGTTCCAGAACGTGGTGGCACACCATGCCGTCGGCATGTACAGCAACGGCAAACAGAGCCACGGCCTGAGCGGCGGCAACGGCATGCTGACGTTGTACTCGACCAGCGGCAATGAGTTCAGCCACGAAATCGGCCACCACTACGGGCTGGGCCACTATCCCGGCCAGTCCGGCGACAACTATTTTCTGTCCGGCCACCATCACGACAGTGGCTGGGGTTACATCGCCTACCGCAAGCGCATGCGCGCCAACTTGCATTGGCGCCAATCCAAGACCGGCGCACTCAGCGGCATGCCGATCTATGACGACAGCTACAGCTTTGCCACCGATGCCATGTCCGGCGGCGGCTTCTCCAGCGGCTTGTCGCGCTATACGCATTACACCGGCTACAGCACCAAAATCGCTATCCAGCCGCGCTTGAACAAACCGGTGCCCGCGCAGAGCTCGGTCACCGGGTACCTGGGCTGGAATGCCGACAGCCGCAGGATGGAACCGGTGACCGGCAAGGTGCCGACCAGCAAGGAGCTGTTCTTCAACTCACCGGACGGCAATTACCTCAAACCCCGACTGGTGGGCGCAGCGGTGTTCACCGTGCTCGGCGGCTACGATCCTGGCACCGGCAAGGCACTGCTCTACCCGGCATTCCGTGGCAACTGGGGCAATGTCTTCGAGCTGCCAACACCGGTCGACAACGCCAGCACACGCCAATGCTGGCTGCAGGTGAGCTTCAGTGGCGGCGGCAGCAAGCGCATTGCCGTGGCCGGCACGATCCTGCAGAACAGCTCGGTCAACAAGCTGCATATCAACCTGGCCCAAGCAGACAACCCGCAACAGGCCAGCCTGCAATGCCAGGACCCCGGGGCCGCAGCCAACACCTTGGCAACAATGAGTTTCCCGCAGAACCTTGCACCCATGAAGGCGCCAGTCGTGGTCGGCAAGGAAGCTGGCTACAGCGCCTTGCGTGCGCTGGAAATACCGGAGCTCGATCAGTTGCTGATCGCGGCAGGTGGCAAGCCGCTGGTCAACCTGGGAGCGCGCGGCAACCTGCTGTATGCCAGCTGGGGCAACAACCCCAGCGGCTTGTCGGCCGAAGCCAAGCAGGTCCGTGATGCCTACATCGCCCAGGAGAACAAGGCCACGCGCCTCAACCGCTGGATGAACCGCTACCGCAGTGATCTGCAGAGCAGCAACAACGCCGCTGCGGTGCAGGCACTCAGGGGACTGCTGGGTACGCTGGGCTTGCAGCAGACGCCGTTGCTGCCCGCCGGCCAGCAGATGCTGGTCACCAACAGCAGACATTGTCTCAAGACCGAACAGGTGGATGGCAAGCTGGCGGTCTACATCGCCGATGCCAGCACCTGCAGCGGTGCCGACAATGAGCTGTGGATGGCCGATCTGCGCGGAGCGATCCACAGCGCGGCATACCCGGCCATGTGCCTGTCCGGCAATGGCGGCAACAATGGCGCGGTCACCTTGAACTCCTGCGATCGAACGTTGGATGCGCAGATGTTCGATTTGAGCGCATTGCCGAAGATCACCCGCAACGGCAGCTGCCTGGACCTGTCCGGCGGCTTCCTCACCGCCGGGCGCGGCAAGCTGATCACCTATGCCTGCAGTGGCGGTGCCAACCAGCGCTGGACCGGGCTCGGCGCCAATGACAACGCATTGCTGACACTACTCAGCCCCAACAACCTGGTTGTACTGCGCGGTTTGAACATCCAGTAACCAGCAACCGCCCGGGGCCACCGTGCCCCGGGCTTTCCACAGACCATGGCCTTTCGAACTCCTTCCCTGCGGCGGATCACATCACTGGGCATCGGCATGTGTTGCTGCCTGGCCGGCATCGCGATGGCGCAACCCCACGCGCACGACCAGCGACCGCCGTTGTACACCGCCAGCGCCACGCAGGCACCGCGACTACTGGCGACCTTCGTGCATCCACAAGCCGAGCAGTCGCTGGCAATCGTTGGTCAGGCCGGCGCGGCATCACAGACGCTGCATGTCGGTCAGGAGATGGGCAATGGCCTGCGTCTGCGTGCCATTGCCCGCGACCACGTCGTGATCGCCCGTGGCTCGCAACTGTTTACCCTGCGTCTGCTCGGCCAAACCGGCACACGCCGGCAGCCAGCGCGCGCGCCGATTCGTCCGTCAACCGGCACCGTCAACGATTCGCCATCAGCCAAAGGTGGAGCGATATTGCGCGCAGACGATCTTGATGCAGTGCGCACCGCCTGCAGCGACACCGCGATGATGGCCGCGCTACCCCACGCGCAGAAAGCCGAACTGTCCGCACTGGGGCTGTGCAACCCGCCCTGATCAAGCTGGACCGGCGGCCTGCGATGGTGGGTTCAGCATCACCGGGCATACTGTTGCCTGGTCCCGCATCCGATGGCTCTTCCAAATGAGCGACACCAGCTCCGATCTGCTGCAGATTGCCTGCCCGCATTGCAACGCGGTCAACCGCGTTCCGGCTGCACGCCTGTCACAGGCACCGTCCTGCGGACGCTGCCATCAATCATTGTTCGTTGCAGCGCCGCTTGCATTGAACGCGGCAAGCTTCGAAGCACACGCCAGCCGCTCACAGATTCCACTGCTGGTGGATTTCTGGGCCAGCTGGTGTGGCCCGTGCCGGCAGATGGCACCGGAGTTCGCCAAGGCTGCCGCGCAGCTGGAGCCGCGTATGCGTTTGGGCAAACTGGATACCGAAGCTGAGCCCGCCATCGCAACGCGCTATGGCATCCGCAGCATCCCGACGATGGTGCTGATCCAGGGCGGCCGCGAGATAGCCCGGCAATCCGGCGCGATGCCGGCCAGCAGCATCGTGCAATGGGCAAGCGCACACCTGTAGTGCCGAGCCATGCTCGGCAGGGGCTTGCCGGGCAATCCCGAACGCCTCACCTGTAGTGCCGAGCCATGCTCGGCAGAGGCCTTTATCGGTAAAGCTCCTGCCGAGCATGGCTCGGCACTACAGCCCTCCCCTTGCCTACGGCAAAGGGAGGGAGCGAAAAACAAAACCCCGCCTTGCGGCGGGGTTTTGTGTACTGCAAGCAGCGGTGAGGCTGCGGCGGACTTAGAAGTCCATACCGCCCATGCCACCCATGCCGCCCATACCGCCGCCGCCCATGGCCGGCTCGTCCTTCTTCGGAGCTTCGGCAACCATGGCTTCGGTGGTGATCATCAGGCCAGCGATCGAGGCTGCGTTCTGCAGTGCCGAACGGGTCACCTTGGTCGGGTCCAGGATGCCGAATTCCAGCATGTCGCCGAATTCGCCGGACGCGGCGTTGTAGCCGAAGCTGCCAGTGCCTTCCTTGACCTTGTTGACGATGACCGACGGCTCTTCACCGGCGTTGGCAACGATTTCGCGCAGCGGGGCTTCCATCGCGCGCAGGGCGATCTGGATGCCGTGGTTCTGGTCTTCGTTGTTGCCCTTCAGGCCAGCCAGTGCGGAAACAGCGCGCACCAGGGCGACGCCGCCGCCCGGGACCACGCCTTCTTCGACGGCTGCGCGGGTAGCGTGCAGGGCGTCGTCAACGCGGTCCTTCTTTTCCTTCATTTCGATTTCGGTCGAGGCACCGACCTTGATCACGGCAACGCCGCCGGCCAGCTTGGCAACGCGTTCCTGCAGCTTCTCGCGATCGTAGTCCGAAGAGGTTTCTTCGATCTGGGTCTTGATCTGCTTGACGCGCGATTCGATGGCAGCGGTATCGCCGGCGCCGTCGATGACGGTGGTGTTTTCCTTGGAGACCTGCACCTTCTTGGCGCGGCCCAGGTCCTTGATGGTGGCCTTTTCCAGCGACAGGCCAACTTCTTCGGAGATCACGGTGCCGCCGGTCAGCACGGCCATGTCTTCCAGCATCGCCTTGCGACGGTCGCCGAAGCCCGGTGCCTTGACGGCAACAACCTTGACGATGCCACGGATGGTGTTGACCACCAGGGTAGCCAGCGCTTCGCCTTCGATGTCTTCAGCGATGATCAGCAGCGGCTTGCCTGCCTTGGCGACGCCTTCCAGCACCGGCAGCAGGTCACGTACGTTGGAGATCTTCTTGTCGTGCAGCAGGATGTACGGGTCATCCAGGTCAGCAGTCTGCGACTGCTGGTTGTTGATGAAGTACGGGGACAGGTAGCCGCGGTCGAACTGCATGCCCTCGACGACGTCCAGCTCGTTTTCCAGGCCCGAGCCTTCTTCAACGGTGATCACGCCTTCCTTGCCAACCTTCTTCATCGCTTCGGCAATGATGTTGCCGATCGACTCGTCGGAGTTGGCCGAGATGGTGCCAACCTGGGCGATGGCCTTGTCGTCAGCGGTGGGCTTGGAGATGTTCTTCAGCTCGGCGACGGCGGCGATCACGGCCTTGTCGATACCGCGCTTGAGGTCCATCGGGTTCATGCCGGCGGCAACAGCCTTGGCGCCTTCGCGGATCAGGGCCTGGGCCAGCACGGTGGCGGTGGTGGTGCCGTCGCCCGCGTCGTCATTGGTACGCGAAGCAACTTCCTTCACCATCTGCGCGCCCATGTTCTCGAACTTGTCAGCCAGTTCGATTTCCTTGGCAACGGACACGCCATCCTTGGTGATGGTCGGGGCGCCGAAGCTCTTCTCGAGCACGACGTTGCGGCCCTTCGGGCCCAGGGTTGCCTTGACGGCATTGGCGAGAACGTTGACGCCGCGCACCATGCGCGAACGGGCGTCTTCACCGAAACGAATATCCTTGGCAGCCATTGCGATTACCTCTGAGTAGAGCCGAGCCGAGCTCGGCTGCTTTTATCGGGAAAGGGGGGTTACAGGAACAGGTGGCGCGGCAGCTCAGCCGATGACGGCAAGCACGTCGTCTTCGCGCAGCACCTTGTACTCGACGCCTTCGGCCTTGTAGGACGAACCGGCGTACTGGCCGTAAATGACCTTGTCGCCGACCTTCAGCGACGGGGCGCGCACCGAACCGTTGTCCAGCGGCTTGCCCGGGCCCACGGCCACGACTTCACCCTTGGTGGACTTTTCCTTGGCCGAATCCGGGATCAGGATGCCGCCGGCGGAGATTTCGTCGGCTTCGATCGGCTTGACCACAACGCGGTCGTGAAGCGGCTTGATGCTCATGAAGGACCTCTTAAGTAATTGATTGGCCTGAAATTCCGGCGACACCAGCTGGGAAACGGGGGAAGGCCGGCATCACGCGTAAAAAGGCCCGTCGTGCGGGCTTGTTTGGGAGATGGGGCTGGCTGGGGGTCTTTCAAGGGCAGGCAGGCAAATTGATTGGCACCTGCCAAACGGGTCCAGCTAGGCTGCTGGCGGACCTTGCCGCACCTGCCGGGCTTGCCCTGAAAGAAAACTGACGCAATCCGGCTCCATCCAGTGATTTCACGGGTGCGGCCCTGCAATCGCCCATCGCCCCAATCGCCAGCCGAACCGAGTTGGACAAAGACGATACGGCTACCTCCGACTGTCGGAAGCAGCACGTCGAGAACCGGCAGGAATACATGGCATGCGGGTGCCATGACGTTATGATCGACGGGTTGTGTACGGATGCCACCTTCAATGTCAAAGGAGAAACGAATGAAAGTGCTGTATCGCTTTGCCCCGTTGCTGCTCGTCCTGCTCGCCGCCTGCAGCCAGCTGACCGGCCCGTCCGCCAGCGAATACATGGACGCCAACATCACCACCTGGAACGGCCTGATTGCCAAGGTCAACGACTGGAGCGGCGGCAACGACGCCGAGCGCCTGACCCAGGCCATGGCAGAGCGCAAAGGCTTGGCCAACTTCAAGTCCCGCCTGGGCAATGCACGCCAGGAAGCGGTGGACATGCGCGACCAGATGAAGGTACTGAAGACCCCGGAAGATGCCACCGAGCTACACGCCAAGCTGGTGACGTCGCTGGAAGAAGCGGTGGTCTGGTACGACGCCATGCTCAAGCTGACCGACCTGCCCGATGGTTTCAGCGATGAGCAGGCAGCGCCGCTGCTTGAAGCCATGGATACGACCGGCACCAAGTTCGACAAGCTCACCGATGAGCTGGACCTGATGCAGGACGCCTACGCCAGGAAGCACCGCATCAACCTGTCCCGCACCGAAGACCCCGCAGCAAGCGAGAGCTGATCGCTGCGGCATCTGCAAACGGCGCGCAGGACGTTGCTCACATGTGAAGCAGCGCCTGCGCCGCCACTTGCTTGGCCTGGGGCGGAGCGATAGTTGGATTCAGCGAGGAGCTGGCGTTGTGGGTCACCAACGCATCCGCAGCTGCGCAGTCCATCTCCAGCTGAAACACCAGAATATGCTTGGCATACGCTTCGTGCCAACGCGCCATTGAGATCCAACAGACAATCTGTCGTCATTGCTGGCCAGGGCCTTGGCGGCGAGCTCGCCATCAATGGACTGCAAGGCGGTGTCTGCCACCTTCAACGCATTGGCCGGAGTCAGTACATCCGGGGCGGCGTTGGCAGCGACAAAGGCCTGCACAGTACCGGCCGTCGTTGCCGCTGGGGGGCGCTGGAAATTGTCTGGCATGCGGCTTCCGGCCGGGCACGGCACATAGCGAATGACGGTCTTGGGACTGCAGGCAGATTGGCATCAGGATGATTTTGGATTCATCTGAAATCTGTCTGCTATACGCCGCTAAAGGTGCTCTACGGCGAGCGTCTGATTCACCAGCTAAACCAAACAATAAGTCCGTTAAAAAAAATGGCGTACTCCGGGGGATTACGGAGCACGCCATGGAAAGAGAGAGCCGCCCAAACCTCAGGCTGAATTACTTTTTTGGAATCACAGGTACCGCGACCACTGCACCGACGCGCTGGCAGGGCTTGCCGGCAACCCGCCGCTGCCGGTGCTGCATACCGGGATCAGGTTCAAGCCACCGCCGCTGGGCACATCGACCGATATGCCTCCCGCCGAGATGGTGGTGTCTGCAGTCTGATTGCTGCCTACCGTCAGGCTGCCGTGGATGGTCACGGTGGCGCCGCTGGTGGACAACTGCTTGCCCAGCATCACGCTGCCACGCAGCTCCCAGCCGGCGATGGCGGCACCGCCTTCAGCGATGAGCGTAGTATTGGCAATCGGTAAGCCCTGGTAAGTCTGCGGCTTGCCATCGGCACCCGGCCCCTCCCACTCCACAAACTGTGACCGGCTGGCGCATAGGTTGCTTGGATAGAAGTTGCCGCCACACACCTTGGCTGCGCCTGCGAAGTTAGGCGCGATGAGATCGCGATGGCCTGCCGTGGTAAGGGTGATATTGCCGCCACAGGTGGCCTGGCTAGGGTCGTTGCAGCCGCGCACCACCACGGTGTTGAGGAGGTCCGTGCTGGTGCCATCGATCTTCACTGATTGATCGAACCACAGCACGCCGGCCGGCATCTTGCTTACGCCATTCAACAACCAGCTGCCGTCGTTCTGGCGAGCGTTCAAGCAACCCTTGTCATTGGTGTTGTTGCAGGTCATCAGCTCCTGCAGGATCGCCAGCTGCACGGCGCTTGGATTCTTCAGCGGGTACACACCGTCAATCGAATCGCCATTGGCGCGCTTGACGTTGCGGATGGTCAACTGCGGCGCGCCGTCAACCGTAGTGAAGGCGTAGTTGGCCATGCTCAGGAAGTTGTCGGCATCCACCGGTTTCACCCGCGCTTCGCAGTACGGGATGCCAGGCAGACCTGGACTGATGCCGGCCTGGTTGGCCTGCACGTTGGCCAAGGGCTTGCTGAGACTGCCGGCAAGGCGGCCCGTACCGGTCACCGTGACATCGGTGTAGGTCATGTTGCCGCCGCCCAGCAGGCTCTTCACCGTGCCCGAAGTCATTGCGATGGCGCCACCGGCCCACAGCGTTTCGTACTTGCCGCTCCAACCCGACACGGTGACGTTGTAGCCCCATAGCTGGCCTACGCTGAGCGTTGCCAACCCAACCGTGCCGCCGGCAATACGAGTGGAGCGGAAGCTCAATGCATCCGGCAAGCTGACATCATCCGCCCCCTTCAACTGCTCGGCGCCTGCGGCACCGGTTACCAGGCCGGTCGCAGGGTCAACCTTCAACAGCGACACGCCAGCGCTGTCCTTCTTGCCGAAATCCAACAGAAACTGGCTTTGATCGGTCAGCGTTACGACCACGTGGCCGCTATTGAACGGCGCAACGGTGCCGGTCACCCATGGCGTACCACCGGTCACCGTGGAGGCAATCAAGCCACCGCCTACTTCAGCCGTGCCAATCATCTGGGTGCCGGAGTAAACACCCGCCGCATAGGCACCGGCCTTGATCGCGTTGTAGTTACCACCGCTGACGCCACTGCCGATCTCAATATTGCGCGCCCACAAGGTGGTGCCACTGGGATTACCCATGCCGTTGACGCGGATGCTGCCTTCCGAATACAGATGACCGTTGTCGGTGATGCCTCCGCCACTCAAAGACACATCACCTTTCACACAACCGGAGATGCGTGCGGTAGAGCCGCCGCCAATAGTCAGGTTGCCGGCAACCACAATGTTCTCGTAGTTCACCGAGTTGGTGACGTCGAACTTGCCGCCGCTGTACTCCAGGTTGCCGTTGAATACCATCGGGGCCTTGGGCATGGATGCACAGACCGGTGGTATGCCCGGCGTGCCGTTGCCCGGCATCACGTCATAAATCACTTCCACCGTAGCGGTGGTCAAGGCGCTGCCGACACCAGCCGTGCCGATCACCTGGGCGCTGACCCGGTAGCGATCGCTGCCAGCAGCCTCCACCGAAGTCACCGTTGCCGCGCGCACGCCCAGCGCTTCCAGACCGCTGACCGGCTTGGCGTCGTTGCCCACCCAGCCCGGCCATACGCCGGTTTCCACCTGCAGCAGGTATAAGCGCAGCGCCTCCACGCCGCGCCAGGCGGCGGCCTGGGCGGCGGTGGCCGAATGGGTTGTGAGCTGTTGCGACTGGGTGCCACGCAACGAATAGATGGTTGCAGCAACCGTGACCGATACCGCCAGGCCCACCATCAATACGATCAACAACGTGGCTACACCGCGCTGTCGCTTGAATGCGGAGAAGCGATTCCTGTCCATGCGTACACACTCCTTATGCATCAGCTGGTCACTGCAAGATTGGGCAGGCAAGCCAAAAACAGATGGCTGCTGGCATCACTGCGCTCCAACGCCAATTGCTGCCCAACTGCTGCACCAGGCGTGGTACTGAAATCCTGCTGCATATAAGGCAGGCATTGGCGCTGACCTTTGAGCGAAAACACGTAGCCTGGGGCCAGAGTCATCGCGCCGACTTCCTCTTCGGCCGATGCAAAGGCGCTGCCATCTTTTTGCACTGGGGTGAAGAACGCGGCGCTGCCGGCCAGCAGCTGGCGTTCGTTGCTGTTCCACGTCGTCGCCTCGGCGTCGCTGCAGGCTTTGGGAGTGAAGCGGTACAAGCCTTCACCATCAACCAATCGCAGGCCCGAGCAGACATAGCCACTGACGGCGAGCTCGGTCTTGTAGCGCCAGACCAACTCCTTACCGGCATCGCGCACGTACAACTTGCTGTTCAAACTGTCGGTGGCCGGAACGCCGAAGCCCGCGCTCTGCAGGTCCATCTGCGCCGACAACAGCGCAGCCGATACCTGACCATCGCGTAGTGCCGAACGCGAGGCGTTGCTGGAAACTTCCACCATGGTTTTGTACAGCGTCATCATCGCGGCGATGGTGATCAGCGAGATCACCAAGCCCACCATCATGCTGATCAGGCTCTGCCCACGTTGCTGCTGGCAGCCTACCCGCGTAGTAGTGCGCTGTCGCATGTTCATTGCCTCGTGGACACCAGCAGATCGGGATCGCTTTCGCTGGCACCCTTGCTGCCGATATCGGCAGCGGCCACTTTCAGGTCTACCCGCTGCGGTGCATCCACCGTGCGTGCAACACCTGCCATGGTCACCGTTGCGGTTGTCGACTCACAGCTGACCGCTGCGTTCTTGGCATCGCCATTGGGTAGCTTGATAGCAAGGGTGTTGCTGCCGCACAAGCCCACACCTTGGGTGTGCAAGCTGTCGCGCAGACGTTCGACCATCAGGTTTTCCACCTTGGCATCGCGCTGGTTGTTCATCACGTTGGCCACCACGTGGGCCAGACCAGCACCGATGATGCTGGTGATAAGCACCCCGACCAGTGCTTCGAGCAGGACGTCGCCGCGTTGGCGACGTGGCGGATCAAAGCAGATCGACATAGAGCGGATCCTGGCTGTTCATGCCAATGGCAATACGCGAATGGGTGGCACTGGTGCTGCAACTGTCGGCACCCGGCAGGCGCTGGCCGCGGTTGTTGAAGGCCACGCAGGACAGCAGATCGGCTGAGGCTTGCAGCTCGTCGGCATCGGCGTAGTCATTGCCACCGATCAAGCGGTAATCGCCACCGCGTGGCAACTCGCCCTGCCACAGCACCTCGTTGCCATCGCCGCGCAATACCTGCAGGCTCCGCTCACTGCGCTGCAACCGCGCCGAGGTGGCGGCGCCGGTGACGTGCTCGGGATTACGCAGGGCCAACGAGCGACTCTGCGATACCGCCTCCCACAGCAGGTTGCGTGCCTGCATCTGCCGGTTGCTGTCGATCCACTGCCGCGCGAACGGCATGCCAGCCAGCGCCAATACCGCCATTACCGCCAGGGTCACCATCAATTCGATCAGTGAAAAGCCCGTGGCGCGCCGGTTCATGGCCAATCACTCACGCCGGCGCAGCTGCCCGAAACCGTGCGCCCATTGCCCGAGTCGAGCTTCAACGTGCAGCCGCTTGCCTTGCCCAGCGCACCGCCGGCGACCGCCTTGAGTTCGTAGCCGCCACTGGTGGCGGTATAGCTGTAGGTGAACTGGCCGGCCTTGGTGCCCGCACTCCAACCCTTCTTGGCTGCTGCGTCACTGGCCGGGTAGCCCAGGGTGCGCTGGCGGTGGTTTTCGACCGTGCTGGACAGCGCCATCAAATCACTTTGCGCTGTACGGATCTTGGCGCGCAGCACGTAGTTCGAATACAGCGGCATGGCGATGCCGGCCAGGATGGCGATGATCGCTACGACGATCATCAGCTCGATCAGCGTGAAACCCCGGTTGTTGTGCTGTTGCATATGCCCCCCTGTAGAGCCCTGCGAACACCTGCATCCGCCGTGAGATGGACCTTCGTAAGAATTGGCCTTCATCCTTTGTCAGATGAAAACCAGGTGAAACTGTGATCGGCCGCAATATACAATTGATGACAACGATGTCAACACTTCCATCCGAAAACGCCGCAATCGCTTCTGCCACAATGGCCGCATGGACGTAAGACTGGTCTTCTGTACCTGCCCCGACGATCAAACCGCGCAGGCATTGGCTCACCACCTGGTAGAGCAGCGTTTGGCTGCCTGCGTGAACTTGTTGCCTGCAATGCGGTCTGTGTACCGCTGGCAGGGGCAGATTGAACAAGCTGAAGAGGTTCAGCTAATTATCAAAACCTGTGTTGATCGGCTGGATGCGTTGAGCGCCGCGATCAGGCTGCACCACCCTTATGAATTGCCGGAGATCGTGGCGATCTCCCCCAGTGCCGGCTTGCCGGCGTATCTGGACTGGATCCGGGCGCAGACCCGGGAGGAAACATAATTAATGATGCTGTTGCGCCAATTTGCCGCTTTCTGCCTGCTTTCCCTGGCCGCCCTGCCGGCGCTGGCCCTCAATGAAAAAGACCTGCTGCCGGTAGACCAGGCCTTTGCCCTGCGCGCCGAGGCGCCCAGCCGCGACCGCATCGAGCTGCGCTGGGACATCGCCCCGGGTTATTACCTGTACCACCACCGCACCAGCGTCAAAGCCGGCCCGGGCTTCACTGCCGGCGCGCTGCAGATGCCGCAGGGCGAGAAGAAGCACGACGAGTTCTTTGGCGATGTGGAGACCTACCACCGCCAGCTCCGCTCGATCCTGCCGGGTACCGCCGACGCGGGCGCCACCAGCGTCACCCTGGAAGTCCGCTACCAGGGCTGTGCCGATGCCGGCGTGTGCTACCCGCCGCAGAAGCGCACCGTCGAAGTAAGACTGCCCACCGCTGGCGCTGCTCTGGCCGCTGCAGCAGCCACCGCACCGTCTGCTGCGCCCATCTTCAACCCACTGGCCGGCAACGCCGGGGGCGGCCTCAACCTGCCCGGCGCCCCGGCCGTGCAGGGCCTGCCGCTGCCCTCGGAAAAGGCCTTCGGCTTCGAGGCCATCGTCGACAACGGCAACCGCCTGCTGCTGCGCTTCTCGCCGGCGCCGGGCTATTACCTGTACCGCGACCGCACCTCGCTGGCGCTGGAAGGCGCAGATGGCGTGCGCGCCGGCCGTCCACAATGGCCGGCTGGCAAGCCCTATCGCGACGAGCATTTCGGCAACGTGGTGGTGTATTTCGACCAGGTCGACGTGCCGCTGCCACTGCGCCGCGACAAGCCTGATGCTACCCCTGCCACCTTGGTTGTCACCTTCCAGGGCTGCCAGACCGACGGCATCTGCTATCCGCCGATGACCCGCCGGGTGCGCCTGTCGCTGCCCGCTGGCAAGATTTCGTCGAAGGAAAAGGAAGAACTGGCTGTCGCCCCCTTGGTGATCCAGCCTTTGCCTGCCGGCAAGAAGGGCGGAGTTCCGCCAATGCCGCTGATCGACCCGGCCAACCCGCCGGCACCGCAACCGCTGGTGGTGCGTCCCGCTGCCGAGGCCGCCAGCTTGGCCGAGGCCGCACCGGATGCCTCGGCTGACAACACCCGCCGCAGTCAGCCGCCCGCCGATACCGCCGGCAATGGCTCGCTGCTGTGGATACTGCTGCTGGCGCTGGCCGGCGGCCTGATCCTCAATCTGATGCCCTGCGTCCTGCCGATCCTGTCGCTGAAGGTACTGGGCGTAGCGCAGAGTGGCGAGAGCCGCCAGCGCGCGCGCAGCCATGCGCTTTGGTATACGGCAGGTGTGCTGGTTGCGTTTGCCGCGATTGGTGGTCTGGTGCTTGCGCTACGCGCTGCCGGGCAAGCCGCAGGCTGGGGCTTCCAACTGCAGCACCCGTGGTTCATCGCCGCGCTGGTGTACCTGATGTTCGCCGTTGGCCTGAGCCTGTCCGGGTTGTTCACCCTGGGCGGCAACGCTGGCCAACTGGGCCAGAGCCTGGCCAAGCGCAGCGGTCCCAGTGGTGACTTCTTCACCGGCGTACTCGCCTGCGTGGTCGCCAGCCCCTGCATCGCACCGTTCATGGGCCCGGCACTGGCCTACGCCTTCACCGCACCGCCGGCCTTGGCGCTGCTGGTGTTCCTTGCATTGGGCCTGGGCCTGGCACTGCCGTTCCTGCTGATCGGCTTTGTACCGGCACTGGCAGAACGCCTGCCCAAGCCCGGCGCGTGGATGGAAACCTTCAAGCATGTGATGGCCTTCCCGATGTACCTCACTGCCATCTGGCTGCTGTGGGTACTGGGCAAGCAGCGCGGTATCGATGCGATGGGCCTGATGCTGATCGGCCTGACCCTGCTCGCACTCGGCCTGTGGTGGTTTGAACGCAGCCGCTGGCATAGCCGCAGGATCGGCATGGTGCTTGGCGCGGTGATCGCGCTGCTGGCCTTGGTGCCGGTATGGGGTGTGACCCGCCTGCCGCCGCCGGGCGCTGCCGTCGCCAGCGCAGGCACCGTGGCTTACTCCCCGCAGATGCTGGACCGCCTGCGCGCCGACAACCGCGTGGTGTTCGTCAACATGACCGCCGACTGGTGTGTCACCTGCAAGGCCAACGAGCGCAATGTGCTGGACCGCGACAAATTCCGCGACACGCTCAAGCGGGTCAACGCGGTGTACATGCGCGGCGACTGGACCAATGTGGACCCGCAGATCAGCGCCTTCCTCGACCAGCACAAGGCGGTCGGCGTGCCGCTGTACGTGGTCTACGGCCCGGGCGCACCGCCGCGCGTGCTACCGACCGTGCTGACCCAGTCCATCGCAGAAGAAGCGCTGCTGCGCGCGGCACGCTGATGCGTCGCGTCGTGTGGTGGGTAGCGGGCATTGCCGCGGCGGCTGGATTGTCGGCTGGCGCGTGGTTGAGCCGGCCCATCTCGGTGCCGTTGCCTTCGATGAGTACGCCGTCAGCGCCGCTGAAATCGGCGACACCGGTACAAGGCGTACGCGTTGGCGAGTTGATGCCGGCGTTCACCCTGCCCGATCTGGATGGCATGCCAGTGCAGTTCCCGGATCGTTTCAAGGGCAAGCCGCTGCTGATCAACGTATGGGCCAGCTGGTGTGCGCCCTGCATTGAAGAGATGCCGGAGCTGGCACGGTTTGCCGCGCGTCATGCGGATACCGGACCGCAGGTGGTTGGGCTGGCATTGGACACTCCTGATGCGGTGCTGGATTTCCTCGGCAATGTGCCGGTGTACTACCCGATCGTGATCGAGACGCCGGGGCCGAATGATGCCAGCGTCAGGCTTGGCAATTCGCAGGGCCTACTACCTTATAGCGTGTTGATCGATGCACAGGGGCGCGTTCTCAAGCAGAAGCTTGGGCCGTTCAAGGCGGGGGAGATTGATGCTTGGGTAGCAGACGTGGAGCCTGCGACAACGCGTTGAATCTGCAGCCTGGGTAAGCACAGCGCACCAGCAGTTGGATTCGCGCGGGTTGCCAAAGCATCCCCTCACCCAACTCTTCAGAGCCTGCCGCCTTTACGCTGACTGGCTCTTGTCCCCGCAAGCGGGAGAAGAAGTACGTCGCTCACGCTCTGCTTTGCACTGCTCTGCTTTGCACTGCTGTGCTTTGCACTGCTGTGCACTGCTTTGCACTGCTTTGCACTGCTTTGCTTTGCACTGCTTTGCTTTGCTTTGCTTTGCTTTGCTTTGCTTTGCACTGCTTTGCTTTGCTTTGCTTTGCTTTGCACTGCTTTGCTTTGCACTGCTGTCCCTTCTCCCGCTTGCGGGAGAAGGTGCCCCGAAGGGGCGGATGAGGGGGCTCCTGGCTTCTGCAAGGTGCTTTGCACCTCACCCTCTCCCCAACCCCTCTCCCGGTGGGAGAGGGGCTTCAAGCAAGGCTTCAAGCAAGGCTTCAAGCAACCGCTTCCGCCTTACTTCTTGAACAACAGCGCCAACACACTCGGCCTTAGTGCCAACTTCATCATCTGCCGAAACTCGGCGGGAGTCAGACTGGTCTTGCACGGCAACATGCCCGCAACACCGTCCATCACCAGCAGCCCATCTTCGGACTTCACGTCGTTGATGCGCACATCCAGCTTCATCGCGGGAGTAGCGACCTTCATGCTCAAGCCTCCCAGTTGCCAAGGCCTACGACTTCACGACCCGCAGCGCGTCCAGAGATCATTGCCTCGGTAAGGTACGAACCGTTCTGGTACAGATCGGAGAACATCGACCCCATCTCACCGGCTTCATACAGACGCGGGATGTGCTTGCCATCATGGTCCAGCACCTCGGACTTGATGTTGCGGCGTGCGCCACCACCCGTGCACACGATCACCGGATCAACCCGCATGCCATAGAACGGTGCCTGCGCGATCGGGTAAAGCGTCTCCGGGCTACGCCCGAAATCCGCATCCTTCTTCGCCGCGCAAGCCGCGTTATAACGCTCCACTTCCGCGCGCAGCTTGACCGGATCGCGGTTGATCTTCACTGCCAGCTCTTCCAGCGTATCAGCCTTCTGGATCCAGCCCTTCTCCACTTCCACCGAGTTGTCATCGGACCACTTGTAGCCACGCACCACCGGGTTCCAACTCATCACTTCCACCACCAGCTTGTTGTACTGGCAGGTGATGGCATCAAAGATCATATGCACCGGCTGCGCACGGTAGTGCGGGGTGTCCACCCAATGACCGTGCTTCTTTTCCTTGTAATGGGTGAGCTGCAGCTCCGCGGTTTCGTTGTAGAAGCGCTCGGTGTTCGCATCCACCTCGATCCAGCTGAAGCTCTGCCAGAAGAAGTTGCGCAGGAAGCCGTTGACGAAGCCCTCCGGCTTGAAGCCCGGCCAGATGCCGCCCGACTGGCCCTGGTTGCGCATATGCCACAGATCGGCGCCGGCCTTCTGCAGGATCTTGATGCCATCCCCGGTGTTGTGCGGCGTGCCCAGCGGTGCCGGGTTGGCGAGGCCGAAGTAGTTGCGCTGCATGTCCAGGTTGGCTTCAAAACCACCGGTCGCCATCACCACGCCCTTGTTGGCGCGGATGGCTACGCGCTGACCGTTCTGCTCGGCGATGACACCGAACACTTCCAGCGTATCCGGGTCCTGCACCAGGTCCTTGAGCGGCGATTCGTATGCGATCTGGATGCGTGGACGCAGGCGGATGTTCTCGCGAAATGCGAGGTATACGCCGGACGGGATCGGCAGGATGGTGGCGGTGCAATGCACGGCCTCACGCGCACCAAACTCCGGGAACTCCAGCACCGCATCGCGCTCGGAGAAGCCGGTGCCGTGGATGAACTGCGCACCAGCCTGGGCCGCACGCTCCTGGATCCACGGTTCCAGCGCTTCCATCGCCTCTGACCACGGCACCAGCATGTCTTCCGGGATCGGGTTGGCCACGCTCATCTTGCGCTGGTATTCGGCCAGCACCTTGGCGTTCTTGGTGATCAGCAACGATTGCCCGGCAACGCGGCTGTTGCCGCCGGTCTCAGCCTCATTGGCCTTCTCCAGAATGAGGATGGACAGATTCGGGTCCAGATCGTGCGCCTCGATGGCAGCACACATGGCCGCCAGGCCAAAGCCGGCGATGACGAGGTCGTACTGCTGATCCCACTGTTTGACGGCGTTGCGACTGGCCATGGTTCCCCTCCGGGAGATTGCGATCAGCCGACTATCAATGCCCTGCCCCTACAACCGCCAACCAATTCGCGTACGATCCACAACCATTGGTTGTAATCAAATATCGCCATGGACCTCCGCCAGCTTCGCTACTTCCTGTCCGTGGTCGAACACGGCAGCTTTACCCGCGCCGCCACGGCTACCGGGCGCACCCAACAGGCCCTGAGCAAGGGCATCCAGGCGCTGGAGCAACAGCTGGGCGCCCGCCTGTTCGAACGCGGCAGCCGCGAGGCCCGACTCACCGCCGTCGGCCGCCTGCTGATGGAACATGCCCAGCCTGCCCACGACGCCGTGCGCCGCTTCGAGGACCGCCTGCAGGAGCTGCAGACCGGCGCCGAAGGCCAAGTACGCATCGGCACCGGCCCCAGTACCGCCGGCTCGCTGGTCGCACCTGCGGTGCTGGCGCTGCGTCGGCATTGGCCAAAGATCGGCATCCACGTCAGCAGCGGCATTCTGCCCGAGCTGCTGCCCAACCTGCTGGCACGCGAGCTGGATGCGGTAGTCACGCTGCACACCTTTGGCGACGGCGACCCCGACCCGCGTATCAAAAGCGAAGTGCTGATGCACGACGAATACCGAGTGCTCGCCAGCGTGCGTCATCCGCTGGCGCGGCAACGCGATATCTCCCCAGTGCAGTTGCTGGAGCAGGCATGGATATTCGGCCGCCGGCTTGGTGCGGTGGAAGGTGCATTCCGCAAGCGCTTCCATGAAGCAGGACTGGAGCCACCACTCAACACGATGGAAAGCGGCTCACCGGAATTCATGCGCGCGATGATCCGCGACGGCGGCTATCTCACCTTGTTACCCAGCCGTCTGGCGCAGGCCGAGTTGCTTGCCGGGCATTGGGTGAAGCTGGATGCACCTGGGTTTGCGTGGCAACGGCCGGTAATGGTTTACACGCGTGACGGCGAGCCACAAAACGCGCCGCTGGCGAGGTTCCTGCAGGCGCTGCGGAATGCGGCGGAGTTAGCGCGGGTGCGGGAAGTGGAGTGAGGGTTTGAGCAAGCGTGGCGGAGCGCTTGGTCAACTCCGGTTTCGCCATGTGGGCTGGATGGACCGCAAGAAGAATCATCGCGATCACGGCATTCCAAGCGCCAATACGCCCGCCGGGAGAGGGGTGTATTCGATATCACCGTGAAGAAACGGCACTAAACCCGGAGGGCGAAGGTAATCACAAGCCGCGCCAAAGGTCGCAAGCCTTTGTTTACAAAGGCAATAAATTCCGTTTAAAACGGACTTTAAAGTTGGCATACTCGGTTTTACACCGCTTTTAGGCGGTCTACTAAGAGTTAGGCATGCCGAAAACACGCACCGGAGCCGAAGTAGCTGCAGGCATGTTGGTGTCAGCGGTCCAGAAGGAATGGGGTTCAGAGCTGGGCACCTCAGCCGCAGATACCACGGAGCATGTCCTAAGTCTCGCGCACGAATTGCTTCGAGCTAGCAAAGCCGGAAACCTCAATAGCGCATTGAGCTCGGCTACCGTCCCCCAGTTCCTCGGAGAGTTATGGGTCATGCGACACCCAGCAATTCAGCCCGCAGCCCAAAGACTTGAATCCTTTGTAGTTCGAGATCAGGATGCCTAACAGTTCATTCAAGCCGAACCCGCTTCGCGGGTCGGCTTAATTCCAGAGTTAGCCCTTATGCACACTGTCGATGCGCTTTTCTCTGTTAGCGCCCCATCCTTCAATGTCCGTGACTTCGTAGAGGCTCATAAGATCCCTACGACATTGGTATGGGTGCAGGGAGAGAACGAGCCTTGGCGTAGCGTAAACACTCAGTCTGGGTTTCAATCGCGGCTCTACTACGGGGCCAATGAAACCTTCACTGGAGCCACCATCAGCGACTTTCTTGCCAACGCCAGTTGGCTACTTGCGTTAGATGTGCCTGGAGTTTCTCGCAGGATCAGCATTGAGGTGGTCGTGGACAACGATCTCAGTTGGTCGCCCTCTTTCGAGATATTGCCTGAGACCCTGGAGCAGCTTCGCACTTCTGAAATATCCATTGAGATAACGTCCTGCTGCAAATTCCAGGGCTAACAGTTCATTCAAGCCGAACCCGCTTCGCGGGTCGGCTTAATTCCAGAGTTAGGCGGCGGTGTATTGGTTGGCTGGCCCTTCTTCTTTCGACAGCAACATCGGCAAGTCACCGGTCGGCTCCGGGTAACAGTTCCAACTGCTCTTGGCAGCGGCAAGCCCGCCACTTCGTCTTACGCTTCACTGCTCTGCCGCAATCATTTCATCGCACTTCGGCGGCAAAGCCCGGCAAGGTTTCCCGGGCAAGCTCCATCCCGCGAGCTGTGGCATGATCGGCTCGCGTTGAGTTGCACAAGCAGGGCAGCATTGGCCCGGAGTCGGTAACTGGCCACAGCCGCCTAACAGTTCATTCAAGCCGACGCCGCTTCGCGGCGCGGCTTAATTCCAGAGTTAGTCTTCCGAGACGAATTATGCGAAAGCTCCTTGCAACTGCGGCACTTCTTCCGGCTCTTGCAGCGGCCTCTCCACCCTCGGATGGCATCAATGACCTTTTCGCGGACACGTGCATGAAGCACTTCTATTCGCAGGACAATCTTCGAAAGGCAATGAGCGACGCCCTGGAGGCTCCTGTCGAAAAAGCAGAGTTCTTTCTTGGCGGCAACCCTGGCAAGGCATGGTTCGTTGTAGCGCCGTCCACCGCATACGTGGTTGCACTCCGCGACGACACTGTCTGCGCCGTTTTTGCGCAGCGCGCCAACCCCGACCAAGTTCGCGCCGGCTTCTTGGCCTTAGTGGCCACGGCCCCGGAACCACTCGTGGCTGAGGCACAGAACGCAACTGGGTTAGGCCCCAACGACGCTCACACTCACACGACGGCGTACTCTTGGTCACGGCCAAAGGACAAAGATGAGCTTCTTTTTATCCTTACTACTTCTGACAGTAACGATGCAACTGCTCAGGCCATGGTTTCAATGTCACTGGTCGGCAAGGCTAACAATTCGTTCAAGGCGATGCCGCTTCGCGGCACGCCTTAACTCAGGCGTTAGCCGATGAGAGCAAGCGTTGCCGCAGCGTTAGTCATGTCCCTCGCGGGTTGCAGCCTTCTGGGGCCCGCAGAGTTGATCGCGACTTACGACATAGCGACGATTTTGTCCAATCCATCTGGGTTTGACGGCAAGCTGATTCGGGTTCGAGGAGCAGCGGTCGTTGGATTTGAGGCTAGCTTCATCTGCCCAGCTCCCGGGACTCTCGATTCACCGGACGGCTCCAAGAATTGCCTGTCGCTCGTGCCAGGAGAGTCCGATGGGGAGGCCTACGACATTAGGCAGCTCGACGGAAAGACCGTAGAGATCGCCGGCCGGTTCAATTCCAAGTCCTTCGGACACATGGGCGCGTACGGGGGTACCATTGCAGTCACTTCGGGCCTGATTACGGGCACCCACAACATGGGAGTGGCACCGCTTCCGCCCCCACTGCCCGGGTCATCGGCTAACAATTCATTCAAGCCGAACTCGCTTCGCGAGTCGGCTTAATTCCAGAGTTAGCCAACTTATGAAGCTCTTCCTCGCCCTGACATTCGCGCTGATTGCTCTTTCGCCGACTCTGGGATGTTGTGCTGACCCTCGCACAGACGAATGCCACTCCAAGCGCGGTGGCGACATCTTGTTCCACTGCAACGCATCTATTTACTCACTTATTGCGTCGCCTGAAAAATTTGCAGAGAAGCGCATTTTTACTATCGGGTATCTCGTCCACGAGAAGGTCGGCTCCCCCTATCTCGGCTTAGCGCCTACTCCCTCAGTAATTAACGCTAGTGACTTTTTGAGCTGCATCCACATCATCGCCTCCTCCGCCAAGCTTGATGGATCAGATGTCCCGTATCCGGCGCAGCCAGGAATCTATGTCGCAGAGGTCTCGGGCAACCTAAAGCTCACGCCGGATTCACTGTGTATTGGTGAGCTACACGATGCAAGGATTTATAATTTACGACTGAACGAGAGTTACGGGGAAGATGGCTAACAGTTCATTCAAGCCGACGCCGCTTCGCGGCGCGGCTTAATTCAGGCGTTAGGCGGCGGTGTGTTGGGTTGGCTGGCCCTTCTCGTTTCGGCAGCAACATCGGCAAGTCACCGGTCGGCTCCGGGCAGCAGCGCCAACTGCTCCTGGCAGCGCAAAGCCCGCTACTTCGTCTTACGCCTCACTGCTCTGCCGCAATCATTTCGTCGCACTTCGGCGGCAACGCTCGGCAAAGTTTCCCAGGCAAGCTCCATCCCGCAAGCTGTGGCATGATCGGTTCGCGTTGGGTTGTACAAGCAAGGCAGCATTGGCCCGGAGAGCGGCAAGTGGCCACAGCCGCCTAACAGTTCATTCAAGCCGACGCCGCTTCGCGGCGCGGCTTAATTCCAGAGTTAGGCCTCATGCAGATCAAGACCGCACATCCGCGTCTCTACTTTGATGGCAACTCCCAGCTCGCAGAGCGCTCTTTCGCTCTGGTACACGGCACGCTTGATGACCTTCGAGCCTTGGGCCAAACGCCTGATTCGGCCCTAGGTTCGCGCTTCACCTTTGTCCAAGAGGAGCTAGGCCCATCTGGAAAATGGGATGCGCTGCTATTCAATGGCACAATCGCCCACAGCCCTGCTCTTGGGCACTTCGCGTTGGCAGATACAGGGGGCGCGCATTGGCTGTCGGAGATCTCCAGCCATGAGGCCTAACAGTTCATTCAAGCCGACGCCGCTACGCGGCGCGGCTTAATTCCAGAGTTAGGGCGCAGATCATGGGTGTCGAGATCATCTTCCCAATCGCTTGGCTTGTAAGCATCGCGTCCATCATCTGGCTCGTGGTTCGATCGCGGTCTGTAGCTACCCGCGCGTACACACTCCCAACCCTTATTGGTTCCGCTGTCATTTCCCTTCTCTGGGCCGCCCTTGATCACAAAGATGGCTACTTCTGGCAATACACGCTAACTTGGTTTGCACCAGTAGTTCTCATACTTGGTAGCCAAGCACATGCTATCAAGTACATGCTTGGGCGCAGTGCAACAGCAGCTGCGCCCTAACAGTTCATTCAAGCCGAACCCGCTTCGCGGGTCGGCTTAATTCCAGAGTTAGGCGGAAATGGAGCAAATCCTCACCTTTGAGGTAGATGACTTTTCTGCCACCGTCAACGACATGACCGTTCCCGTTCATCTGCGGATTTTCAAAGACTCTTCAGGGTATCTGCTTGTTAGCTCTTCGCCCCTTGGGGGCGATTCCTTCAACGGAGACACGTGGCACATATCAGTCGCTGACGCTTTCGCCCAAGCACAGATGCAATTCGGTGTTCTACAAAGCAGGTGGCGCGCGGTTGCCGCCTAACAGTTCATTCAAGCCGAACCCGCTGCGCGGGTCGGCTTAATTCCGGAGTTAGGCGGCGGTGTGTTGGTTGGCTGGCCCTTCTCCTTTCGGCAGCAACATCGGCAAGTCACTGGTCGGCTCCGGGTAACAGTTCCAATTGTTCCCGGAATAGCAAGCTCGCCATTTCGTCTTACGCCTCACTGCTCTGCCGCAATCATTTCATCGCACTTCGGCGGCAGCGCTCGGCAAGGTTTCCCGGGCAAGCTCCATCCCGCGAGCTGTGGCATGATCGGTTCGCGTTGGGTGGCACAAGCAAGGCAGCATTGGCCCCGGGAGCGGTAAGGGTCACCGCCGCCTAACAGTTCATTCAAGCCGACGCCGCTACGCGGCGCGGCTTAATTCCAGAGTTAGGCCCTATGAGAAAGATCTTCGCAACTCTGGCTTTGCTTCTATCAGCTTCAAGCGCGGCCTGTTCCGCGCCTGCGCCGCCGATTGACGTATCTGGCCTCACCGAAGCTTCTATGAACTTCGACCAGGAGGGAGTTGGGCCATTTCTGCACCAGCTGTCTAGCTCCATCACTTCCAACTTAGACGCTGGCGCACTTGCAACGAGAATCGACTCGTTGCCAATTGAGCAATCAGGCAACTGGGAGTTCCACGTCGACTCAGACGGACAGACACAGCGCTTGGTAGTGGTTGCGTTCAAAGACGACATAGACGCTCCTGATCTTGCGTTCTACACGTCGCCGGAACTGGCGGCAAAAATTCAGCAACAGCTGGAGTCATTTGCGCGGGCCCAAGGGTGGTAGGGCCTAACAGTTCATTCAAGCCGAACCCGCTGCGCGGGTCGGCTTAATTCCAGAGTTAGGCGGCAGTGTGCTGGGTTGGCTGGCCCTTCTTATTTCGGCAGCAACATCGGCAAGTCACCGGTCGGCTCCGGGTAGCAGTTCCAACTGTTCCTAGCATCGGCAAGTTCAACACTTCGCCTTACGCTTCACTGCCCTGCCGCAATCATTTCATCGCACTTCGGCGGCAACGCTCGGCAGGGTTTCCTGGGCGAGCTCCATCCCCCAAGCTGTGGCATGATCGGTTCGCGTTGGGTTGCACAAGCAAGGCAGCATTGGTCCGGGGTTCGGTCAGTGACCACCGCCGCCTAACAGTTCATTCAAGCCGAACCCGCTGCGCGGGTCGGCTTAATTCAAGAGTTAGGCCAAAAGATAGACTATCGGAGACTCATGGACAGAGCACAACTCACTCGTTTGCTATTGGTCTTATCAATTCTGTACGCAATTTTTTTCTATTTTATTGGTAGCGCCATAAAGCCCGGCTATTCGCAGCTATCAAACTTCGTGAGCGAGTACAACGCAACGGGTACGGCTCAGGCCAACACGCTCACTTATGCAGGTTTCCTTGTTACTTCCGTTCTCTTGTCAGCTTTCCTTGTCTCGGCCACTCCACTCATTCAAGTATCTGGAGCTAGCCGGTTAGGCTTCTGGCTCTTGTGGTCACTTCCTGCCTCATTCTTCCTTGCGCTATTCGCTCCATGTGATGCCGGCTGTCCAATTGAGGGCTCAATTAGCCAAATCATGCACAATTTGTACGCCATCGTGACTTACTTTGGCATGGGTGTCGGCATTGCTTTGATCTCGCTAGCCCCTAAATTCAGAGCGTTCAAGTGGCGCCGCGCCTTTATGCTTTTGGTCGGCGGTGCCTTTCCAGTGGTTTTTGTGATCATGATCCAGCCGGATGTCGCACTATGGAGAGGCTTGATACAGCGATTGCTCGATGTCGCGATGGCGGTATCACTCGTCCTGATCACCTGGACGCTCGTTTCGTCAGGCCAGAAAGCTCGCCGGGCTTTGGCCTAACAGTTCATTCAAGCCGAACCCGCTTCGCGGGTCGGCTTAATTCCGGAGTTAGGCCGCTATGAAAGCTCTCGCGAGACATGGTGATGGAGCATTAGTTGCAATTGGCACGGCAGTCTGTAGCTTGGGGCTATGGCTTTGGTGGTTCGCCAGCCCTTCGCCTCATCGTTCTATAGAGCTTGTCTTTGCCCTCCCAACGGTGTGCATCGGCCTTATGATTATTGGCGCCACTATCGCTAGCAGTCATCGTCCAACTAGAGGATTCTGGTTCTTGCTTGGGCTCTGTACATCAGTTCTTGCCGCACTTCCGTTTCTTGGGCTTGTCGCTCTCCTTGTACTCGGGGCCGCGACCTAACAATTCATTCAAGCCGACGCGGTAGTTCCTTCGCTTTAGTGGACACCCTGACCTAACAATCAGGAGTATCCCAATGCCCCGTCCAGGCCCCAGAACCACCTATCGCTATACCGATCATTTCAAGGCAACCGCCGTACGCTTGAGCGAGCTGCCGGGCGTCTCCGTAGCCGATGTTGCCGAATCGCTTTACATCCACCCTTTCATGTTGTCTCGTTGGCGCAAGCTTGCCCGCGAAGGACGTATCGTGACCAAGGGTATCGAGTTGGACCAAGCCATCAGTGCGGAGCTCAAGGAGTTGCGCGAAGTGAAGCGCAGATATGAGCGTCTGCAGCTTGAGCATGACATTTTAAAAAAAGCCATCGCGTTCACTTCCAAACAAAAAGCGATGTCTTCGCCTTCATCGCCCATCATCAAGAAGCCTGCCCGGTGAGAACGATGTGCCAGCTGTTCAACGTCAGCACGGCCGGCTTCTATGCTTGGCAGCGCCGGCCGCCAAGCCTGCGCGCGATCGAGGATGACGCTCTTACCAAGTGCATCTACGGCGTACATGCAGCAAGCCGAGGCACCTATGGCAGCCCGCGTGTGCACGCTGCATTGAAGCGCACCGGCGAAATAGTCGGCCGTCGTCGCGTTGAACGCTTGATGCGCCAGGAAGGCATATCCGCACGTTCCGCCGGCTTGTACAAGCAACGACCGGGGCTGAAACACTTCCTCGCCAGCATAGGAAGTCACGCCCACCTGGTGGACAACACAAAGCCAGACCGAGTGTGGGTTGGCGATGTCACCTACCTGAAGGTCGCTGGCCAATGGCGCTACCTGGCCACGGTGCTGGACCGTTGCTCCAGACGCCTGCTTGGCTGGTCGCTTGGAAAGGAACGAACTTTGGCGCTGACAAAGCGCGCGTTGGCTTCTGCCCTACGGACCCGCAGCCCCATCCCAGGAGCCATCTTCCATAGCGATCGCGGCATCGAGTTTCTGGGCAACGAGTTCAGGCAACGACTGCAGCAAGCTGGGTTTCTGCAGTCAGCCAACCGTCCTCGTCGCATGACAGACAACGCACATATGGAATCATGGAAC
The DNA here is from genome assembly GCF_056759935.1 of Stenotrophomonas sp. STEN035. NCBI lineage: Bacteria > Pseudomonadati > Pseudomonadota > Gammaproteobacteria > Lysobacterales > Lysobacteraceae > Stenotrophomonas > Stenotrophomonas sp. STEN035. Next base: position 45,929 of record NZ_JBRRDY010000020.1, on the reverse strand, counting down.
AAATCGATGAAGTCCGATTTCTACCACCAACGCACATTTGAAACCGACGGATCCCTGCTGGCGGCTGTCCGCAGCTATGTAGATTTTTACAACAACCAGCGCCTACACTCGGCACTTGGTTATCAAACACCAGCGGAATTCGAGCGCACCTGCCATTGACCAACAGGTGTCCACTTTCTCGAAGGAAGTCCCAGCCGCTTCGCGGCTCGGCTTAGTTCAGACATTAAGACGCTATCAGGAGTTCTCGCGAGATGGAAAGGGCACAGGCACAGGCAGGCGCAATCGCACAAGCCATTCTGGCGCCGGACCTGAAACGTCAAGAAGATACTCGGCAGAAGCGAGCAGTGGAGACCGCGCGCCTTTCGCGCAAACGCAAGGTAGCTTGGTTTGCTCTCGTTGGCTCGGCCATCGGCGCTGCGGTGGCATACCTCAGCGGAGCGAGCTTTTCGGTCGGAGTGATTTGGGGTGGGCTTGCCAGCTCCGCACTAGGCTGGCTTCTCACACACCGGGCTGCGGCCTAACAGTTCATTCAAGCCGAACTCGCTTCACGAGTCGGCTTAATTCCGGAGCTAGGCCAATGAAGCAAGTGTGCCGTAATCTGATGCTCGCGCTCTTGCCACTGGCTAGTTTTCTTGTGTGGCGGATCGGCATACGGGCCTTTGACTACTTCGGGTGCCAGGACTCCGGTAAGTTCATCGAGCCATGCTTTGCATATGGCCACAACATCCAAGGATGGCTGGGCCTTTCACTTTTCTGGGCTCCACTTCTACTCTTGGTGTCGCTTCCGGTTTGTGGCTGGTTGCTACTCGAGGCCCTTTTGCGCAGGCTCCACTCCAATGGGGCCTAATGGTTCATTCAAGCCGAATCCGTTTCGCGGCGCGGCTCAATCCCGGAGTTAGTCGTGTCCAGAAGACTTGTTCCCCATAGTAAGAAGCTGAGAGGCGTCGCGAGGCGTCTACGGGCAATTCGAAGCTGGCCAGATGAAGTAGCAACCAGATTCCCACCAGACGACGAGCTTCAGCCGGAGAGTCGATACTGGAATTGGAAGATCCCAGTTGACCTCAACTTAGTCGAGAGTCGATGGACAACTGATGAAATCCGCAGGACCTGTGCTCAAAGCCTAATTGACGCGTGTGCCCGCTTGGCTGCGGCGAAACCGACATCAGCCAACGACTACCGTGTAACAGGCGTTCTATGCATTCCCGACATCTTCACTAGCGAACTATGCATCTACCTCTCGGAAGACTACTTCCTATCGCACGTTTCACCTTCCTCAAATGAGTATGGCCAAACAACCCTGGTCGAGGGACGGAGCATCTCGGATGATTGGGGCCTCATATTGCCCGAAGGCTTTTCCGAGGTTGGCCTCACCGTGGACTATCACGACCCCGAGAGCGACTGGCGTCTGGTTGGTGAGCGCTGGTACTTTGGCGAGGTGGCGCAGGAAGCTGACAATTAATTCAAGCCGACGCCGGATCGCGGCGCGGCTCAATTCAGGCGTTAGGGTGCGAACTTGAGTACCGCACGGTTCTTTAAGGAGCATAGCGTCGCAATGCGCCTCGGTGACCAGACAGATCTCCGGCAGCGAATGCAGGAAGCTTACGAGACGGTACGGGACAACTGGCTCGAGAGAAAGGAGTACACGGCGCTAGTAAAGGCCACTGTCGGCAACTGGACGTCAGGAAACTGCGTCGACTACATGCTTCCCGTCACAGCTGCGCTCATCGCGGATAGAAGGCTAGATCTTCATCGTCACCTCTGGACGCGCACAGTGAAGAAGCAGGTCAAAGACTTCTTCCGCCAGCATTCCTTTATCCGTCGTCAGCGGCTGACCTTTCAAATCATCCGTTCCGATGACTTCTCTGGCTTCGATAAATTTGATCAAAATAGCTACTTCGATCACCGTCGGGCCGCCGCATTTCTGCTTGATCGCGTCCTGTCAAGCTTGGAGCTTTGGAGAGCTGAGTTAGTAGGTACTGGACTGTGCCCCCAAGAGCCAGACAACATTGCTGAGAGTCTCCAGTTGCTAAAGCAACCCCAGATTGAGGTCAATCGGCTACCCTCCAACAATGCATTCAAGCCGAACCCGCTTCGCGGTTCGGGTTAATTCCAGAGCTAAAAGCGCTAGGGAGCGTACATGGAAGATCAAAGAGGCTGGGTTCTCGCACGAAAAGAGACAGAAGCCGGACTGTCTTTACTCCGCCTAAAGACGATTGAGCCCGAGTTCGACTTCGGTTCTTTTCCCGAGAGATTTAACGTGATTTGGGAATTCCAATATCCCACCAACGTCGGCACTCCTTCAGCTCCAGACTCCGAGACCATGAAGAGGTTCGAAGATCGAGTCTGTGAGCGCATTGAGTCAGACAATCAGTCTATCTTGTGCATGGTCTTCACCGAGCCTGGATACCGAGAGTACGTTTTCCTTTCCCGAGACATAGACAGCTTTCTCAACGTGCTGAACACGATCCCCCGAGAGCTCGACCCTTATCCCATTGAAATACACCATGAATCGGATAGCGCGTATGAGTTTTACAACTCATACGCACAGGGTATCCGGGGAGCGCCCTGACAGTTCATTCACGCCGAACCCGCTTCGCGGGTCGACTTAGTTCCAGAGCTAGTTTTCCCTCACACGTACCGAAGGCCCAATGAAACTGAAAACTATTGTTATCCTTGGAGCGCTTGCACCATCCTCGGCGTTCGCTCAAGGCAATCAAACAACTGCGGAGAGGATATTCACAGAGTACCAAGAGCGCGCGAGTGCTTTTGATCCTGCGGCAGCTAATCTGTACTGCGATACAGCCATCGTCCGCAACACACGCACCTATCCAGATGGGCAGCAACGAACCTTGGAGCTTCCTGCACCTAAGTACAAAGAGTTGATACGTGCTGCAATGCCCATAGCCCAGGCACGTGGAGACACGAACAAGTACTCTGACGTTTCGTATCAGCAAGAGGGCACCAACGTACGTATCACGGCAACTCGCTATTCTGAACTCAAGCGCTACTCAAGCCCGCTCTCTTTGCTCGTCGGTGCATGCAACGGGGGGAACTGGATGGTTCTCGAGGAGCTCAGCGAGTCACGTCCTTGACGGCCAACAATTCATTCAGGCCGACGCCGCTCCGCGGCACGGTTTAATTCCGGAGTTAGCCCTCATGCTCACTTTCGATGAAATCGTCGATGGTTACATCGGTACCCGCGAGCGCTCTGGGGCACTCCACTCAGGACCTTACGTTTACCCGGAGGATTTCCATGGGGCCGAGACCCTGAGCTTCAACGCGTCGTGCCCAGAGGAGCTTTCAAAGGCACAGAATCGGCTGCGCCTCGGTCGATGGAGGGAGGCGCTCCCTTGTATGTCGGCAAAGCACTTGGTTCTAGCAGGACCACGGCTAAACCAAGAAATCTTCGATGCGGCGACTCAAGTCAAGGGACTTGAGATCCTGGTTGTCTATCAAAGCAGCGTTGAAAGCATTGAGTCGATCTCAAATGCATATGCTCTGATTGGCACAAGGCTCAAAAGCAGCAAGTCAATTTCAAGCTACGACCCACTTGGCCAACTACCCAATCTGAGGTCACTAACATTGGACAACCCGAAAGGCCTGGGAAATCTCGACTTCATGACATCCCTGTCTGCAATCGAGGACTTTTCCATTTTTAACGGCCCAGACAGATGGCTAGTTGTTGATAGTCTTCTTCCGCTACAACGCCTGCAAAAACTCCAGCGAATTGTTCTTAGCGGGGTAAAGATCTCCAACGGAGGCCTCCGCCCACTTCACGGGCTGCCGCTGCTCGAAAATGCCATGCTCAGCTACGCTTTCAAGGCAGGCGAGTTCGCCGATTTCCGGGCAGCCACTCCTGCGCTGCGGCAAGGGAGCCCCTTCAGAGCAGACCTTATCGCGGAGTTCTGTGAGGGCTAACAATTCATTCAAGCCGAACTCACTTCGCGGGCCAGCTTAGTTCCGGAGTTAGGTTGCGATGACAAATTCAGCCGAAGGCTTCGCAATCCAAGCCCTACTCTACGCGCTTGAAGTATTTGGCTTCTTTGCCGTCACAGTCCTTCCTGCTAGGACCTTCATTGTTCTCCGTCGCTACGCGTGGGCAACGCGTTCCGGGGTATTTCGCTGCGCCGCATTCCTACTACTGGCAGCAGCTGGCATCGCAGCCATTGCGCTTTCCGGTAGTCACCTAGTTCACGTAAGTCGCTGCCTCTTGGGCTTCTACTGCGGCGCGAATGCCGCCGGCGGCTGGATTTCGCTCGCAGGCATTGGCTTTTGGTATATTGCGTTTGAGTTGGTTGCCGTTCTTGTTGGACACACCGCGCTAAAACGCCCTGCACCTCAACCTAATAATTAATTAAATCCGAGCCCGTTTAGCGGGGCGGCTTAGTTCCAGAACTAGGCAACATCTACATATGACAGACATCTGGATAGACATTGCCGGCCAGAACTACCGTCCCTCTCTGATGCAAGAAGAGAGAGAGGTCAAGGCTACCTTGGCCAGAGATTTTTCAGCGCGCTTGCTCAATAACACAAAGTGGCGGGAGCTCCTTGCCGCGCTCGAGCACCTCTCAGTTTCGTACCTCATCAAGTTCGTGGATGTTTCGTCCGCGAAGCATGGAACCTTGTCGCATAGAACTGACCGGTTCTGTGACAGCCAATGGGGGCTAGTACCAATCCTTTCTGTTGAATGGATAGAAATCGAGCATCCAGCTACTGAAGTCCTTGAACTAGCAAGCTCACTCAATCTCCCCCACAATCTCGAGCCGGACAGCATCAGGATCATCGCTCATTTGCGAAACGGTGAGAAAATGCCGCCTAACAATTCATTCAATCCGATGCTGCTTCGCGGCTCGACTTAACTCCGGCGTAAGCGCGCAATGCCACTTTTCACTTATATCGTGACGTACAAAGGAGCCAGTCATGTGGCTCAAGGGAGCCACAGCAACTTCACTGGCTTCACTTCCACCTGGGCATCAAACATCCCGCAAGGCGCCCTCCCCGGTCTCAACCCTTCACTGTTCAGGCAGTTGGCGACGATAGCATACGAGGATACGTTCACTCCCGTCTCGTGCGCCAAACACGTCTGGCGCAAGTCCTTCGAGCTTGGCGGGGCCACATTGACCGTTGTTGCCGTACAAACTCAGCAGTGACCACAATTCACTTGGCAGGAAAACCTGCATGCTGGTTGCGCCCTATCAATTCATTCAAGCCGACCACTGATTCGCAGCGCCGGCTTAATTCGAGAGTTCCGCCACCATGACGGATTACTTACGCCTCAGAATCGAGCCAGATGACGATGGCACTGCCGAACTTCACGCCGAGGTGAGCTCAAATGGCTTCTCTGGCGTGGGATCGGCTTGGTTTAATTTGGGCCACTTAGCTGATTTTGCGCAGTCTCTTGGCAACGCCTTTCCTCTCAAAAGCGCGCTGGAGTTAAAGGGCGGCTACTGGGGAAAGGACGGCACAGGCCTTACCCAGGAGCACCTGGGCATCTGCTTTTACCCAGTCGGCGGCTCCGGCAGAATTGGCTGCCATGTCAGGCTCGCGACTCCTGTCCTACCGGACGACCGGCCAGAGGAGCAGCATTCCGTGCGGGTTGAGTTGTTTACGCATTACCAAGAACTGCAGGAATTTTCTGGAGCACTTCGACGGTTGGCACAAGGAGAGACATGTGAGGCCATTCTAGGCAAACGCGCGGCCTAACAATTCATTCAAGCCGAACTCGCATCGCAGGTTGCCCCAGCCCGAGAATCAGGTCGCGCAAGAAATGTTCGAATTTCGAGTAACAAAGTACGACCCTAGGTTCCGCGGCCAGGATGGCGCCTACCTACATGACGACTGGACCTCGGCCAGTGACATTGGTCGGTCGTTCGATGGAAACCTGTTGACCAGCGCCGAGTACCAGCGCATCGAGAACGCATACATTGAAAGTGCGTTGGCATTTCTCCGTGAGTCTGGCGCAGCTTCGCTGACGATCCGCGGCTTCGAGTATCACGGTAGCGCACCTTTGCCTTTTGGAGAGGGAACAGAGGTCTCGCGAGAGCAAACTGAAGCGATCGTAAGCTGCGTGTTGCGAGAAGAGTTTTGGTGCAGACTGGAAAGTCCAGATTTCTTCATCCACATCGGGTATGACTACTACATGTACATTGGTGTGTCAGTTGATTGCCCAAAAGCAAGAGCTATCACAGTCAGTCTTGGGCTTTTCGTAGAGCCGTTCCAGTCACCCTACGGTGGTTCAGATGCAGCCTAACAATTCACTCATGTCGAACCATCTGCGCGAGTCGGCTGGTTCCAGATTCTGGGCTCGGCAATGTACCCTCGCGATGTGATGGTTCAGCCGGCAGAACCGAGCAAGGAGACAACTATTCGGTTACGCAAATCGAGCGATCACGTCCTTGATATCCTTCGTCACCACCTACCGCCAAAATACGAACTCAACTGCCTAAGGCGTGTTGTAGTCGAGCTCGGAAGCAAAAAGGCTCCAGATCAAGATGCCTACCGGGATAGTGGCCTCGGCGTCGGCCTCTACGCACTCCCAAACTTCGACCTTGAGCGGTACTTTGCCTTGCCTCTCGAAGAACAAGAAGAAGAGATCCTTCATTGTGCTGAGAAGAGCCTCGTAGATCTGGCGCTAAGGTTCGGCACAGACCCCAGGGCCGCTTCGATTGGCAGCGCTGCAAGTCAAGCACTCCCACTTCAGACTGGAACTGGAGCTAAAGTGCTCCAAGACCCATCCCAGCCGCAAGTTAAGAGTTCGAATCATTAAAAGGTTCGCCCCTGGTGGCGTGTTTGTGCGTAGCGAGGTGAGGAACAAGACAGGTGATTTGCTTTCATCTAGTGAACTCTTTTCTTCTGGATGGGTGGTGACGGCAGACCATAGATTTCACAACAGTAGATGGAAGGGAAACACACTCGAAATCAAAGATGGGTCTGGAACGACAACCGCAGAAGTACCCTGTGACCCCTACCTCGTGCCCTAGAAACCCATTCAAGCCGACGCCGCTTCGCGAGCCGGCCTGATTCCCCAACTTTCCCTCATGGAAAAATCAAATGAAGTGTCCGAAGTGCGACTCAGAACTAAAGCCGATTGTTCACGAGAACGTGGAGATCGATCGGTGCTCCGGCTGCGGCGGTCTATGGTTTGATGCATTCGAGCATGAGGAACTCAAACAACTCGATGGTTCCGAGCGCATCGACTATTCGCCCAAGAGCACCGTTCCATCCAACACCGGAGCAGGCAAGTGCCCCAGGGACCAGCAGCCGCTGTTTGGCATAGTGGTGGCGGGCCAGCCGCATATCTCGTACGAGTCTTGCGGCTTCTGTCACGGCGTCTTCTTTGACGCCGGCGAGTTCAAAGACTTCAAGGAAGAGACCCTTGGAGAGCGCTTCCGTGCGATCTTCGGAATAGTACGGGTGGCCCCAGCTGAGGGCTGACAATTCATTCAGGCCAGCGCCGCCTCGCGGCGCGGCTTAGCCCATATGTTGAGCCCCAAAGCATGCCCGCAAGTCTGCTCACAGAGATCATCTTCCGTGGTGCCTTCGAGGTCGTGCTGTATGGTCTCGGTTACATTATTGGCCGGCTCGTCGTCCCAGTCTTCTCGTTCGGCTACTACGGTGTCGAACCCTGGGACCTCATGCACCGAAAGACGTCCAAGAGCCATTCTGGGCGACCACTCCCTCGGAATATTTCAGCTGGCACAGCGTTTGCGATCGGCTTTTGCACACTGGCGGTAGCATCAGCAACCGCCTATTTTGTATGGCGTGCGGCGGGTGTCTGAAAGTTCACTCAAGCCAAGCGCGCTACCCAGCGCCAGCTCAGTACCAACGTTGTGCCGCAGAACATCCATGGAGACTACTTTGAAGAAATTGCTGCTACTTATCGCACTGTTCTCCCAGCCAGTTTTCGCCCAGGAGGAATCCAAGCCATCCACCTTCCATCGTTTGCTTATGTTCAACGACAAAAATGAATTGATGGTTGTCAAAGTCAAGAACTCAACTCGCTGGGTAACGCCCGGCTGGTATCAAGACAACCGTCTGACCATCAAGGAAGGACTTGATGAGCTCGCGGGCAGCTATGGACTGAGGATTTCCACTCCAAGCTTGAGGGGAGTGTTCACGCTGAAAACTGATCAGAACAATGAGATCTCAACGAGGCTCGTGTACTCAGCCAGGGTTGAAAGCGGCGAGGCAAAAGCACCAGAAATAATTGAGGAGATCAGGTGGTTGAGCACAAGCGCGGCAATGGACCTGATCACCTTCCCGCACATCAATGCACAGATAGAACAACTTACGAAATTCCCGGACACACTATGGGGCGGTGCCCAGTTGATGTACCAGGAAGATGGCGTTTATAGATCCAGAACCACTGAAGCCTTCTACCCACTCGGCAATCGGCTACCTTAAAACCCCTTTCCAAACCTCTTCTGAAAGCACTGACGCATGCAAGCGACTTCGATGTTTGTTCGAAACTTGGCGTGGTTCAACTGCGCCGCACTGTCCGCCGCACTCTTGGTCGCGGGTTGCACCGGAGCGGCCATGCCGGCGAAAGATCTTGGGGCAGATATCGACGAGGTCGCCGCAACGCTGATCGAACAGCCTTTGCTTCACTCGACCTCGATCGCAGTTGTATATCGGGGCGAGGAGATCATCCGTCATCGCGGCGATATGGAAAGCAGCAAACCTGGGCCTCCAACCGATGCGACGCTCTACGAAATCGGCTCCTTGAGCAAGACGCTGGCCGGGGCGCTGATGGCGAATGCTGTTCTGGAGCGCAGGCTCAGCTTGGATGACGATATCCGGATGTATCTGGAAGGGGACTATCCGAACCTGCGGTACAAGGACGAAGCCATCCGTGTCCGCCACCTGCTGTCGCATACCAGCGGCTTGCCGAACATGCTGCCAGAACGCACCAACACCGTCCTCGCCGACTTCACCGATCAGCGTACGCCCGGCGAGCTCAATGCCATCTATGCGAACTACGGTAAGGCTGACTTCTTCAGGGACCTGCGTGCCGTCGAAATTGGCCGCGCGCCCGGAAAGGAGTACTCGTATTCCAGTACCGGAACCGAACTGGTGGCGCATATCCTGGAAGTCGTCTACAAACGCGACTACGAGTCGCTGCTGCGCGGGTTCCTGCAAGATTCGGCGGCGATGACTGATATCAGAATCCGGCTTGAAGATACTGATGTCATCCGGCTTGCGCCCGGCTATCACAGTGACAATCCGGTGCCGGCCACGCCGATGCCGCAGCTGCCCTGGGGTGCGTCAGGAAACATGAAAGCAACCGTTCCGGAAATGGCGAAGTACCTGAGATTCCAACTGACCAACGGGCCAGCCGTAGAGGAATCCCATCGTACGCTGGTCAACTTCGATCCCGAGTTCAGCATCGGCTATTTCTGGAACATCGTCAGCGGCGACCGCTTGAAAGGCACTTACTACGCCCACCATGGCGGCGTACCCCGTTCGCAGTGCTATATCTACATCATCCCGAAGTACGATCTCGGCATTTTCGTCATCACCAACCAGAGTGGTGACCAAACCGCTCGCGCCATGGAGACGGCGATCGATACGTTGGTTGAGAGAATCGCCGCGCGGGAGAACTCCGCCGGTCATCGGCTGTCCCAATAGCGCAAACAGGCCCCGGCCTCTTTTCTGTTTGCTGCACTCATTCTGGCGGTCTCCATATGTGGTAGCGCCGCCAAACAGTTCACTCAATCGGAACTTCCTTCGTTACGCCGGCAACATGGCAGGTTAAGCTCGGTATGGCACCGGCGCCACTGCGTAGGCCGGCTGAACTCAGGCGTTGAACCACATTGGGTAGCATTGTTGGCACGTATATGTCCAAATCAAAAACCCTCGTTACTGTTTATCTTCTCTTATCCGTCATCGGTTTGGTCGCGACCTGGTACTACAACCTTCAACACTTCGTCGGAAGCGGCAGCATCGAGTTCGGCCCCTATCTCCAAAGCGCTACGGTCAATCCAGCTGCAACGGCAATTACTGTTGACATCTACTTCTCCGCGCTTGTGTTTTCCATCTGGGCATTTCGAGAGTCAAAGCGTGTTGGCATGAAATGGCCGGCGGCATATGTAGTGCTTTGCTTTGGCGTTGGTTTGGCTTTCGCATTCCCACTATTTCTTGCATTTCGTGAGCGCGCGATCATGCGAATTGGGCAGTGATGTCGCCTGAGGAGTGGTTGATACCGACCCGCCACGGGTCGGCTGAACTCCGGCCGTGGAACTCAATGGCTGCTCCTCACAAGATCGTTCTGCATTCACTGCAAAGCTGTCCACCTGACTTCGACGTACTGGTAGCAGATTGGATACGCCAAGGAGTCAAGTACGTAGCGGTTAACGGCGTTGACGCAGCCAAGATTGAGGACGCAATCGATGAGGTGTGCGTCGGTGACGGCTCAACTCCATGCTTCATGCTTCATGCTTCATGCTTCATGCTTACAGCCTCTCATAGTGCAGACGAGGCGCTAGATGACGTGGTCTTTCTTGCGCAGCATTTGCCTGGCGACCTCTCCAGCTCCTCAATGGTGGCCTCGTCTATCCAAACCAGAACCCTACCGGCGTGACGTCACTCCAACGCCAACCCGAACCAAAGGCCAAGAACCTCTGCTCGAGAATGCTCATGAAGCCCTTCGCAGATCCCGCCGTTGCGGCACACTTCCAGTCGTACCCTCCCGTCGTGCGAAAGAAGATGCTTGCACTACGAGAACTTGTCTTTGCGACCGCCAAGAAGGTCGATGGTGTAGGCCCGTTGCAGGAAACGCTGAAGTGGGGAGAGCCTGCTTACCTCACCGCCCAGACCAAGAGCGGGAGCACCGTTCGCATGGACTGGAAGGCCAAGTTCCCTGATCGGTATGCTATGTACTTCCATTGTCAAACCGGGCTCATCGAAAGCTTCAGATGTATGTTTCCCCACGACTTCACGTTCGAAGGGAACCGCGCGCTTGTCTTTGGCCTGTCGCAGAAGCTGCCTACCGATGCGCTAACGTTCTGCATCCAGGCTTCGCTCACATATCATCTGCGGAAGCGTGCGCTTCACCGGTAAGCACTGAACGCGGCGTACCCCACTGGTCAAGCGGACATACCGACGGTACGCCGACAACTCCAAGTCTAGGTCGCCTTCGAAATGTGCGTACTCTTTCAACAGCTGGACGCCGATGGCGATCCCAATTTGCCATTCGGGCGATACGCCAGATACTTGGAACGCAACAGGGACCGATTCCCCGCGTCTGCGTTCAAACTGGCTTCTGGTCCGCTTCTCAACGCAGCAGATCCCCGCTGCCTGCACGATCCCTGGTTGGAGTCGGTGCGCTTTGAAGAGCCGGCCAAGGGTAAGCGACGCCACATTCGACCCCTCAGTCTTCGCGTGCGCCTGCTTGGTGCCCGGAACGACCGCCACTTGGAGCTCTTCTATCCCAAGCTGTACTCATACAAGATGAAAGATCCAGTAGCGCCCGGCGGACATCATGATTGGCGTTGCAGTGAATTGAGACTCAGCAAGGCCGGCAACGTGCTCCATGAGATTGAGGGGCTGCCCCGTCCGGCGCCCATGCTACATGGCTGATCGAAGCATCAGATGCTCGGCTATGATCACTTCCATTGGATGCAACCTGACAATGCGCTCAAGTGAAATCCGCTTCGCGGCTCAACTCAGGAAGTAGGCCTGCAGATGAGACATCAAGGAGCCCGTAGAACGGCTGAGTCGGCGTTGTTGGAAGCGACTGACGTTCGCACAGTTGTTCGGGCACTGTTTCGCCGCCGTAACGACTACAGTCAGGTCACCCTCGACGAATTGCCCGCCGAGCTTGCTCGGTTCGGAATCTTGACAGTCAAAGACCTCCGGATTCTCATGAAGAAGCATAGGCGCGCCCTGCTGGCAGATTAGAACTTCGAGATGAGCCGCGCCGAGACTCTATGCCTATCTCAAGAGCTTGGCTTCACGGGCCTTGATGTTCTTGCAGGAAAATCCTGGCTTGCCCTACCGGGGTTCGTACGCCAAGCCATGGAACTGGAGTTCGGCCAGGAGGCCGCTGTCCATGTCACGACTCAGCGGGACTAACAACGCATTCAGGCCAGTGGCCTCTCGTGCCGCGCCCCTCAATCAGACATCGACGCAGGTGAAGCATGTCGCAATACTTTGTCCACAACGGCTACAGTGGCTGGGCTTACGGCACTCCAAGTGACCCTCAACGGGTCTCGGCGGAGGATGCTGCCGAGCTGATGCGGCGGGCAAATCTCAGTTCTGACCAAGTTGCACTTGTCCTGCCACCAGCCCAGTACGCCGAAGCAGGCGACGGCATCTTTCAGGTCACCGGCGGCAACCGTTTTCTATTTTCCGGCAACTACGAGGGATGCGTTGACGTCAATCCAAGCAAGGTCAGCGTGCCTCCCGTCATCAACTGGACGACAGCTTAACCATTCAATCAGGCCAGCGCCGCTTCGCGACGCGGCATAACCCAGAGATGAAGCATCACGCCATGGCCACAAAGACCGTTCAAGCACTTCTGGATGACATTCGTCTGCTCGGCGATGAGCAGTACGCTTTGGTTGAATCTGTTCGTGCGCTGGTTGGAGAGACTGTTCCGTCCGTATCGGAGGAGGTGAAGTACGGCGGCATACTTTTCACTTCTGGGGTGCAGTTTTGCGGTGTCTTTGCCTACAAGCAGCATGTCTCAGTTGAGTTCGGCAGTGGCGCAAAAATTCCCGACACCCTCGGCTACCTTGAAGGCAACGGGAAGGGTCGAAGACACATAAAGCTGCGCTCGGCAACGGACATCAAAGCAAAGAGCTTGGCCAACTACCTTTTATTGGCGCTGAAAGCCGCGAACGGTGGTTCCTGAAAATTCCGCAATTGCCTGCCGACATCCATCGGCGGCTGCGCAACAGCCAAGCCTCTCGGACCCATCCAACATGCAAGTCACGCTCATAGGCGACTCGATCCGACTGAACTCCCAGTCGTCCGTTCGCGGCAATCTGCCAGGCAACGTTCAACTATGGGGACCGTCGATCAATTGCGAATCGTCCCGCAAGGTGGCTTTGGAAATCGTTGATTGGGTAGCGCCAACGACAGCAGACATCGTGCACATCAATTGTGGACTTCACGACATCCGGCTTGACCCGGGCGTGGATCGCCCAACATGCTCCATCCATGAGTATGCGGCCAACCTTGAATCGATCTTCAGCTACTTGGTGTCTACCGCCCCAATCGTCATATGGGCGACAAGCACACCCATCGATGAGGCCATGCATAACAGCAGCAAGCTCTCGAAGCGATACCTAACCGATCTCATCGAGTACAACCGTGCTTCGGTGGCGCTGGCGCTTGAATTCGGATTCCACATCAACGACCTCCATAAGCGCCCATCGTCTTCCAGTCCGAGGAATCTATTGCTTCCCTACGGATTGCATTTCAATGCGACCGGCAATGCGCTGATCGGCAAGATCGTCGCAGATGCGGTTCTTGCGCACGGTGGTCAACAGGGGCATTTCCAAAGTAAGCAGAGATGAGCATTGGCTCTCGATCTGGGGCCTCGCCATCAACCTGAACCCAGACTTCCAAAGAACTGGTCCCGCAGACAAAGGCACTTCGACCAGGTTCCATCGGAACCTCCAGCTTCACGCGGGGTATCTTCGAGATACCATTCGGCATCGAAACATCCTGAAGTCACTCACCGCCCGCTCCAACTTGGTTCGTGAACAGCGGCATTACCTTCACCACCCCCGGTATATTGAATGTTTGAATTTCTTGCTCTTCCAGTCTTTCTGACTTTCGTGGTCCTACTTGCAAGCATTGCTCTGTTCAAACTTCGAGCTCGTTTCGCCAACTGGCCGATTCTCTACCGTGTCGTGTTATCGGCACTGATCGCGTCTTTCGCTCCAACATTCTTCGTAGCTGGCCACGGCGGAATTCCGCTTCCCAGCATCACTGGGTTCATTATCTTTATCACGAACATGAGAATGGATGCTCTCGCTGACCTCCACCTGTCGGTCATGGGCATTGGAACACCCGGCACGGGAATTTACCTCCCTCCATTCCTCGTTTGCTTCATGCTTATTTTGATCGTCGCCTGTACAAAGTTCAGGAATCGCTCACCGGCCATGAAGCCTTCGCGCCCTTGGTAACCCTCCAACAGCCTTTCGGGATGAAAGCGTCTTTGCAAACCGCCCCACCTGGGAGCTATCGATTGCAACACTTCAATCGCCTCACTTCGCAGCAACTCGCCATCGCCGCCGGATCGGCACTGCTGATGGCAGGTGCCCTGCTTGCGCAAGGCACACGCGTGGGCTATCTGCCACTCGGACTTGCCATCCTTTGCGCCATGGGCGCCTACGTGAGATCCGGGCGTACCTGATGGAGCACGCGTGGCAAAGACCTTACACAGCCGCGCTCCGTCGTCACTGCCGAACTCCCTGCTTGAGACTGATCAGAACCTACGCATGAAACGACTCCTGCTGCTCGCACTTGTTCTCGCGGTGTCCTCACCTGCTGACGCCATCGTCATCCGGCATGATGTCGATGACGCGAAGTATCGGATTCCGGCCAGCGAATTTCCCGCTCTGGTTGACATGCCCGGCGAGGGGCACGGTAGCTTGATTGCACCACAGTGGGCGGTGACTGCCGCGCATACGCTCCCGCAGCATGCCGAGCTCAAGCAGGTCGTCATCAACGGGCTGCCCCGTGAGGTTGAGCGCGTCATCATCCACCCGGGTTACAAGACGCTGCCGCAGGCGCTTATCGACCAGGCCACGGCCAGCGGCGAGGCAATGTTGATCGTGGTGTTTCTGGCATCATCGGATGACATCGCACTGATCAAGCTACGCCAGCCGGTGACCGACGTGGCGCCGGTGGCACGCTACCGGCACGACGATGAGGCTGGCCGGATCATCAAGCTGATCGGCAAGGGGGCTACCGGCACCGGTGACATCGGGCACGACCCCAGCGGCCCCAACCGCACCGAACTTCGCCGCGCCTTCAATAAAGCAAGCAGCGCATATGACCGCTGGCTCTGCTACGTGTTCGACGCACCACCTTCGGCCTTGCCACTGGAAGGCGTGCTCGGAAACGGCGACAGCGGCGGCCCTGCGTTGATACAGAACGGGGAGCAGTGGTTGCTCGCCGGGTTGGGCTCCTGGAAGGTTGTGCAGGGCAACGTGCTGACCGCACGGCCCGGACGCTATGGCCAGGTCGCCTGCAATGTCCGCATCAGCCACTACGCTGATTGGATCGACAACGTGATCTCGGCGCGGCCTTCAGCCGCTGATTGAGCCTGCCCCGAGTCCCCCCGCGCATGCGCCCTGGCCCGCCGAGCAGCGCGAATGCACTGATTCATCCGCCCCACCTTTCCAAAAAGGCGGAGTGGTTCCAGATTCGCTTTCCGCAACCGGACATAATCGTCGCCCCCTATTCAGCATGTCGTATGGAGCGTCAATGAAACCGGTCTGTCTCGCTCTGCTCACATCCGCCACGCTTTGGTTCACCCTGCCCACGGCGCAAGCCCAAGCCGTGTACAAGTGCAGCAGCCCGGAAGGTGCAACCACGTACCAGTCCATTCCGTGCCGCGAGGGAGAAACCTCCCTGCGCCGCTATGCATCGCCTTCAACGTCCAACCCCACGCAAGCGCTATCCACTGCTCCGGTCGGACCTGGCCAACGGCGTGCCCAGGTCCGCTATACGACCACCGCAGCCAACGAGAGCTGTGATGGTGCCAAGGCAATGCGCACCGCCGCGCTGGCCGCGGCGGGGTCACAGGCGACGGCCAATATGCGCGCCAGCATGGACCAGCAGGTCAGCGCCGCCTGCAGATAGCAGCCTATGGCAACGGCCACCCGCATCTGGGGACGGTAGACGAGCTGCTGCCAACAGCAGTACCGGCTTGCAGCGGTTGGCGCCGGCAAAAGCACGTTGTCCGCACAGCAGATACGCGAAGCTGGCTTCGCTCGCCCTGAAAAAATGATTGAACAGCTCCCCACCACGTTCAATGATCACCGGGCTCGCTTCGCCGCCCCTCACCGGGCATTCCGGGTTCTGTCGGCAGCAACAAGCCGTTGTCGCTCCAGGAGGCAGTGCAATGCGATTCCCCAGGCAGGTGCTCGCGCTCTCGCTGCTTCTCCCCTTGGGCAGTGCCGCCAAGGACGACAACGCACTGAAAGTCGACAGCTCCCAGGTTGTGGGCCTGACCGCCTTGCTGGAAGCGCAGCCACGACACCCTGAGGCGACCAGCATCCGCGCTTTGTTGCTTGAATGGGAAGACAGCACCAAGGACGTGGTGGACTACGTCTGCCCGGATGTACTGGCGCCGGTACCCGCCAATGGCATCCCGAATGGTCCAGAGTTGTTGGCGCAGTTCATCTTCGGCAGCGCCGCCTTCCAGATCGCCAATCCATCACAGAAGGGCGCGCTGCAACCGTCGCAACTCGCGGGCATGCGCAGCATGCTGAAGGCCTACAAGGCGTTGCTGGCCACCGATCCGGCCGCACGTATCCCCCGCTTTGATGCGCTTGTAGCCATGGATACCGGCGGCACACTCCCTGCCTACCTTGAACCCATCGTTACCCTTGGCTGCAAGTAACCGCGGCTCGTGCAGCCAAACCGATATGCTTCCGCATCCGAGTCACCCCCTGTAGACGCCACACCCTGATCCCATGAATATCCAGATCCGCCAGGAAACACCCGCCGACATCGCAGCCATCGACGCGGTGACCGTCGCCGCCTTCGCCAACGCTGAGCACAGCAGTCACACCGAACAGTTCATCGTGGCTGCATTACGCCGCTCCGGGCAGCTTGCTGTCTCCCTGGTTGCGGAGCAGTCCGGCGCAATCGTTGGCCACGTTGCCGCCTCGCCGGTAACCATCGATGACGTCGACATCGGCTGGTATGGGCTGGGACCGGTGTCGGTCATACCACTGTTGCAAGGCCAAGGCATCGGCACGCAACTGATCGAGGAAACGCTCAACCAGCTTCGTGCGCTCGATGCTGCCGGCTGCGTGGTGCTGGGCGAGCCGGCTTACTACGCGCGGTTTGGGTTCGAAGCGAACGCGGCGCTCGCGCTTCCCGGCGTACCCGCCGAGTACTTCCAGGCGCTTTCATTCGGCGGGGCGATGCCACAGGGGGCGGTCGCTTATCACGCCTCGTTCTCGGCAACGGAGTAAGGCTCAACTGAGAGCGCGTGCGCCAGGATGCAGAGGGGGCAGATCAAGCCGTTTTCACCGCCGTTGGCGAGTTCCATTCGCGTGGAAGTCGCCAAGAAAACCCAGACTGCGATACCTTGCTGCCCTGGGCATTCGTTGGCAGAGTGATGCCCGTTTCAATCACCCGATCAGCCGCAATCCAGCTGATCTGTCACACCCGCTCACAGAAAGGACTCCCGAATGCGAGGCGCCAGCTCACACACCGTCGCTCGTAGCGCGATGCAACCGCAAACCTTGCTGCGCCACAGCCGCATTGCCCTGCTTGGTTTGCTGTTCACTTGCCTGCTGGCCGCCTGCGGCAAACCCGTGCCTGCAGACAAACAGGACTATGTCGGCACGTGGGAATCGAACACCACCTTTCTGTTCATCGACGCAAGCGGACGTGTTGCCTACAAGCACAAACCCAGCCCATCGACCAGCAAGTCACTGGATGCACCGATCAAGGCCTACGAAGGCGATGACTTCATCGTCGGGGTTGGGCCGGTAACCACCCGCTTCGTGGTGTCGGCTCCCCCGCATCAAGTGGAAGGCCGCTGGAAGATGACGGTCGACGGGCAGGAGCTCACGCGGCGCTGAGCCGACTGCCCCTGGAAATCCGCGAAGACGATCACCACGGCAGCTGCGGCTGCCACAGCACAGGCACTGCACGATGCGACCCAATGTAGTTTCCCTGTTGTTGCTTGCAGGTTTGGCGTGGCCCGCTGCCGCCACGCCGCTGGACCACCAGCAGGCCTATAACGACTGCCTGGCCAAGGCCGGTGGCATCAACAACGGCACGGTGGAGGCCTGCTCGTCGGTGACCTCGGAGCATGCAAAAGCGGAGATGACACGCCTCTACCGTGCCATCAACAGCAAATTGCTTGCAGAGAACGCAAACGATGCAGCAAAGCTTGAGCGTGCCCAGAAAGCCTGGCTGGTGTACCGGGATCTGCACTGCGAACTCGCTGGTTCCTATGTCGGATCGCCGATGTATTCGTTCTGCCCCATGCAGCTGAACATCGACCGCGTCATTGAACTGCGCGAGTTGGTCGGGCAATGAAGCCCGTTGCTTCGTCGGCTGCAACGTAGAGGCGCTTGCCAGAAACCCAACCAGCTCCTACCATCTGCGCGTCCTCGCGGCTCACGCGATGGCCGTAAGCGTTCACGTCAATCAACGCGCCAATCAACTCCGGCATTGCCGGGGCTGTTCGCCCATCCATGGGCGGAAGGCGCCATTGCTTGACCGGATCCAGGAGATCACTGTGAACGCTACAGACAAAACCACCATCGCATTTGGCATTCCCAAGCTTCCCTTGCGCTACGGCGCCTTGGTCATGCCCTTGCTGCTGTCGATCCTGATGACCTGCGTCGTCTCCCTGATCAGTACCTTGAAGAGCATCGGCATGTCGCCGTTGCTCGGCTCCAAGTGGCTCGCTGCCTGGGGCATCTCGTGGCTGGTCGCCTTCCCCATCCTGCTATTGCTGTTGCCAGTGGTACGCAAGGCGACTGCGGCATTGGTACGGTCGGCCTGACAATCCAAACTCCCGGCCCGCCTCGCGGGCCGGCTCCCTCCTGCCCCGCGCCGTGGGCGATGGTGCCAGGCACTGGAATGCACGCATACTCGAATTCCTGATGCGCCTCACCGACACCCACCATGACCGACCCTTACAACACCTCCTCCAGCCGCACGGCACCCGCCCTGCTCAACGATGCGATGATCACCACTGCATTGGAGCTGCCGGGCTACCGCGCCGTGCGTAGCCTGGGCCTGGTCCGCGGCATCACCGTGCGCTCACGTTCCATCGTTGGCAATTTCCTCGGCGGTTTGCAGACCATCTTCGGCGGCAACATCACCATCTACACGGAGCTGTGCGAACAGGCCCGCGATGAAACCTACCGCGACATGGTCACCCACGCCCGCCAGCTTGGCGCCAATGCAATCATCGGCGTGCGCTATGACGCCACCGAGCTGATGACCGGGCTTACCGAAGTGCTCTGCTACGGAACTGCGGTGGTGGTGGAAGCGGAGAACCGCTGACCGCTGACCGCTGATCCCCTGGACTCCGCTCAGGCCCAGGGCATGCCTGCGGCGGTTGCGTCGACCACATGCTGCCAATCTCGCTTTGAAACCATCTGCGGCGCAGCCCGCTCTCCACCGTGAAGGATCACATGCGAACGAAATTACTGGCCCACCTGATCGGCTTAGTAGTGATCGTGCCGAGTACGTTGGTGGCGTTGTTCTACAGCGCATTGGGCGCGATGTTCGCGGCGGAGTCGATACAACGCCAGCAACATCTTGGCAGCGCCGCGCTGGTATTGGCCTGCCTGAGCGGCGGCTGGCTCGGCATCGTCGCATTGTGGCGTGCCTATTTCGTGCTTGGCACTGGCCTGCTGACCTTCAACAAGACCTTTATCTGGATCGGTTTCGGCTGTGGCAGCTTGGTTTCTTTGACGCTGATGGGAATGGTGAACGGTTCGCTGCTTTTCAGGGCACTATTTTTCGGCTGGCCGCTGCTGGCTGTTGCCGCGTTCACTGCAATGCTCCTGCGCCGCCGCATCGATGCCGCATCACCCATAACTCGCGCCTGATCAGGCGCTGCATCCTGGTAGAGCCGTCATGCCACGCAACGTCCTTTTCATCTGTACCCAGAATCGTCTGCGCAGCCCCACTGGTGAACAGGTCTTCGCCAACTGGCCGGGTATTGAAACGCAATCAGCCGGATTGGGAAATGATGCCAATACGCCGGTGTCACCAGAACTACTGGTTTGGGCGGACCTGATCTTCGTGATGGAAAAATCCCATCGCAACAAGCTGTCCAAGAAGTTCCGTGCGCACCTGGATGGCAAGCGGGTCATCTGCCTGGATATACCGGATGACTACGACTATATGGACCCGATACTGGTGCAGCTGCTCAAGCAGAAGGTGACACGGTTCCTGCCAGCGGGGTGAGTGGCACTACGGCTTGGCCAGGAGGGAGCATCAGCTTCGGAGCTTTCCTGCCCACGGCGCCAGTGGTGCTTGCGTCGCCCTCTCCCCAACCCCTCTCCCGTGCAGGGAGAGGGGCTTTCAGCAGCTGCTGACCGCCGAGCCAGCTTGCTTGCGGGCTGAATGCACGTACTGCGCTACTCTGCCTACCTGGCCAGTTGAACTCCATCGGAGAGCAGATGCAGACCAAGCCTCACCCGCTCGACAGAACGATGCTGGCAGCACTGGCAGTCGTCGCATGGACAGCACTGTTGCTGCAGCTCTACCTGTCGATCGAACTGGCGTTATCCAACGGCCGTGGCGTCATCCACGGCACGCTCGCTTTCCTCGCCTATTTCACCGTACTTACCAATCTGTTCGTCGCGCTTGCAGCCAGCTTGCCGCTTGTCGCAGGGACAACAGGTCCAGGCCGGTTCTTCGCCAAACCCGAGGTACTCGGCTGTGCGATCACCTCGATTGTCATGGTTGGTGCGGGCTACCACGTGCTGCTGCGCAATGCCTGGAGTCCGCAGGGTTTGCAGCTGCTTGCCGACTACCTATTGCACTACGTGGTGCCACTCTGCGCGCTTGCCTATTGGGTGGTGTTTGCGCCGCGTACCCGACTTGCCGCGCTCGCGCCACTGGCATGGTGCATCTATCCGGTCGCCTACTTCATCTACGCGTTGATCCGCGGCGAGCTGACCGGCATGTATCCGTACTACTTCATCGATGTCGCCAAGCTTGGTTTTGCCAAGGTGCTGGCGAACTCGGCGGCGATGCTGGTGGCCTTCCTGCTGGTTGGCATGGCGGTGCACTTCATTCCGGTACTACGTGGCGCTGCCCGCTCGCCCACTGAGCCTTGAATCGCCTGTCAGTCCAACTGGCAGCGGGAAGCATCACCCCGCCGGAGCTGCCATCGACAGCACTCTTCCCCGCCACCGCGTCCACGCGCTCGACAGTGCGCCATGCAACAGCAGGGGCAACACCCAGCTGCTCCACAACAGCAGTGCGATGGCATCCGGGCTGGGCGCACGCCCGCTCGCTATCCACGCCGGCAACAACAGCCGGAACACCACCGGCGCCAGCGTGACCAGATAGGCCCGTGTCATCCAGCGGCGATGCCGTGCGACCTTGCCACGGCGGATGCTGACCATCGCCACCAAGGCCGTCAGCAGCCAGGCCAGCGCGGTCCCTGCGAACGCGGTGGTGATCGAGGCAGGTGCCGGCGAGGTGGCGATCAAGCCCACCGCTGCTGCACAGGCCAGCAGCATGCCGCTGATATAGCTGCGCCCCAACCAACGATGCAGGCGCGGCCAGGCACGCGGCCAGCGGGTAAGAAACTGCAGTGGGCCGAGCACGATGCCCAGCACACCACCGCCGATATGCAGCCACAACCAACCGCGGCGCGACCAGTACATGGTGTAGTGCTCGGGGTCCACATGCCGGTATTGGCCATGGATGGCGAGCAGGAAATGCAGACTCAGCGCCGCCAAGGCCAGCCAGAGCAGTGCCCAGGCGAGGCGTTGCATGAGACCACGACGTTCAACATCTGCGTGAAGCGCGTTGGACATCTTCACCTCGGCTCGGGCGTCGGCCAGAGCATACAAGGACCAGCCAGAGCGGGTGGATCGGTCTCCATTCGGGCTTGGCGTTGTCGGCGTACACCGGCTGGCAACGCCAGCCGACGCGGTTCTTCGTAGGAAGCTGACCGCCCGAGTGGTTGCAAATTGCGAATCATTCGCATTTAATTTCTCACTAACATCGCCGCCCGCTTGAGCGCAGTTGCCACCCGCAACGGAAGCGGGACCGCCCCGCCCGTGGTCAATCCGTTATCTAAATACGTTCAGGCTCGCTCATGCACCCCAGTCAACCCCTCGCCCGCCCGGCTTACGCCGCCGGTTCATCGTTCCCGTTCCGCAGCGCCGGCAATCGTCTTAAGGCCGCCATCTGCCTGGCTCTGGCCAGCAGCTGTGGCTCTGCCTTGGCCGCGCCGCAGAGCGCGTCTGGCACCGCCTCCGGTACGGAAAATGACACCGCTACCCAGCTGGACACAGTGCGCGTGGTGTCGCAGCGCGCCAACCGGGTCAGCAACGGTGCCACCAACCTGGACCTGGATATCAAGGAAACCCCGCAGTCGATCAGCCTGGTCAGCGGCGAGCAGATGCAGCAGTTCGGCATCGACAACATCAACGACGCGCTGCGCCTGGCCACCGGCATCCAGGTGGAGGAATGGGAAACCAACCGCACCAATTACGTCGCACGCGGTTTCGATATCAAGAACACCCAGATCGACGGCGTCGGCCTGCCCAATGACTGGGGCATCGTCACTGGTGCAATGGATGCTTTTGGCTACGAAAAGCTCGAGGTGATCCGCGGCGCCAATGGCCTGCTCACCGGCGTGGGCAACGCATCCGGCACCATCAACTACGTGCGCAAGCGCCCCACCAACGAGGCCAAGGGCCAGTTGGGCGTCAGCGTCGGCTCGTGGGGCAAGCGCCGCGTCGAGGTCGACTACGCCACGCCGTTCACCGAGGACGGCCGTTGGGCCGGTCGTGTGGCGGCTGCGCATGAAGACGCCGACTCCTACCTGCGCGGCTTCAATACCGACCGCAACTTCTTCTACGGCGTGGTCGATGGCCAGATTGGCGACAACGGCACGCTGACCGTGGGTTATTCGTGGCAGAAAGCCAATAGCGACCAGAACATGTGGGGCGCGCTGACCTTCGTCAACGCCGACGGCACCCAGGCTTCATGGCGGCGCAGCGCCTCCACCACCCAGGACTGGACTTATTGGGATACCAAGACCGAAACCGCCTTCGCCGAGTACAGCCACCAACTGGGCGCGGACTGGCAGGTCAAGGCGTCGTACAACTACCGCAAGACCGGCAGTGACGACCAGTTGTTCTTCGCCTACACCACTACCGGGCTGAATCCGCTGACCGGCGAAGGCCTGCTTGGCTGGTCGTACAAGGGCATCGACCAGGGCAGTTCGCACCTGGGCGACATCACCTTGAATGGCCGGTTCCAGCTGTTTGGCCGCGAGCAGGAAGCCATGTTCGGCTTCAGCGTCGCCAAGAGCGAGGAGACCACCTGGGACCACCCGGTTGCCAGCACCGATCCTTCCTTCGGTGCACTGCCAGCGTTCCCGTATGCCGGCAATGTCGTCGCCGAACCACAGTGGGGCCCGCGTACCAGGTCCAACTGGACCAATCAGCGCCTGAAGCGCGGCTACGGTGCAACCCGATTGAGCTTCACTGACAGGCTCAAGTCGGTGATCGGCTTCAACTGGGCCGAGTACCACCGCGATGGCAACAACGGCGTAGCCTTCAACCAGACCGAAGACAACATCAGTCCCTATGCCGGCCTGACCTGGGACTTCAATGACAGCGTGCTTGGCTATGTCAGCTACTCCGACATCTACCAGCCGCAGGACCAGTACGACATCAAGCATGTCTACCTGGACCCGACCAAGGGCGTGAACTACGAAGTCGGCCTCAAGGCCGAATGGCTGGACCGCCGCCTGCTGACCACGCTGGCGCTGTTCAAGGCCAAGCAGGAGAACCTGTCCACGTATGGCGGCTATGACTTCGCCACGGCCAACTACTGGTATTACGGCGTGGATGTGGAATCCAAGGGCGTGGAGTTCGAAGCCACCGGCAAGCTCAGCGACAACACCAACCTGGTATTCGGCTATACCCAGTTGAAGATGAGCAACCAGGACGGTGGCAGCACCTATACCTGGGTGCCGCGCCGCACCGCCAACCTGATGCTGACCTCACGCCTGCCGAACTATGAAGCACTGTCGTTCGGCCTGGGTGGCCGTTGGCAGAGCGATACCTCCACCAAGGAAAGCTACACCAACATGGTGGTGCGCCAGGGCAGCTATGCCGTGCTCAACGCCTTCGTCGCCTGGGACGTGCTGCCCAACGCAACGATACGCGCCAACATCAACAACCTCACCGACCAGAAGTACATCAACAGCCTGTACCAGATTGGCTACTACGGTGCACCGCGGAACTACCAGTTGAGTTTTGACTGGCGTTTCTGAGGACGGCGGATAGCGAAGCAGTCATAGCTTTGGCTTTTGGCTTTTGGCTTTTGGCTTTTGGCTTTTGGCTTTTGGCTTTTGGCTTTTGGCTTTTGACTTTTGGCTTTTGGCTTTTGCTCCATCCCCTCTCCCCTTGCGGGAGAGGGTGCCCAACGGGCGGGAGAGGGGTAGCACTTCACTGCCAACCTTACCCCCTCCCTGACCCTGACCCTGGCCCTCTCCCCAACCCCTCTCCCGCAGGGAGATGGGCTTCAAGCAACGCTTCACCCGAACCGACACGACACCATGTCCCAACCAACCACCATTGCCACGCCCTCCCGCTCACGACGCCAGATCGTGCTGCGCGTATTGGCTGCCATGTTCGGCGGCTACGTCTTCGCATGGGGCACGGTGGCGTTGGCAACCTGCCTGTTGTTCGCCGCAAAACTGGACTTCCACGATGCAGAGTTCCTCGGTGCCTTCATCGGCCTGCTCGCCTACGTGACGGTGTTCCTGTGGAGCATCGCGACCCAGCGCCTGCTGCGCGTCTGGGTCGCCCTGTTCGGCGGCGGACTATTGATGGCGGGCGCTGCATCGCTGGTCCAATCCCTGCTCGCATGACCGGAGAAGCCCATGTTCAATAGTTTCCGGCAAGCAATGGCGTGGCTGCACACCTGGTTCGGCTTGGCACTGGGTTTCGTGTTGATGGCGGCGTTCTTCTTTGGCGCGCTATCGGTCTTCGACCGCGAAATCGATCGTTGGGCGATTCCCGCCACCCGCATCGAAGCGCAGCCGATGCCGTCCTTCGAGAAGGTACTGCGCCCCGCATTTGAGCGCATGCAGCCGAACAAGGAAGCCATCGATGCGATGCGCCCGCGCGTCAACGGGCCGATGCCCGCGCACTTCGACAAGGTCGCCAGCTGGAGTGCCTACACCACCCACCGTGACCCAGTGCTGGCCCTGTATGCGGGCTACCAGGTGCCCAATGCCAAGGACCCGGAAGAGCTGATCTGGGCCTACGCCACCATCGATCCGCGCGATGGCAGCGTACTTCCCGACGACCACTTGAAGATCGGCAGCGGCTTCTTCTTTCCGCTGCACTACGGCCTGACTCTGGACTGGAAGAACCTGGGCATCTGGATCGTCGGCTTCTCCGCACTGGTGATGCTGGCCGCGCTCATCAGCGGCGTGGTGATGCACCGGAAGATCTTCCGCGAATTCTTCACTTTCCGCCCAGGCAAGGCCAGGCTGCGCAGCGTGCTGGACCTGCACAACCTCACCGGCGTGGTGGCGCTGCCGTTCCACTTTTTCTTCGCACTGACCGGCCTGCTGATCTTTGCCGGCACCTATTACTTTCCGGTTGGTCACACCCAACTGCATGATCTGCACGACCTGCACGAACGGATGGAAGCGCAGGAAACCGGCCTGCCGCATCAGCGCGCGGGTGTTGCCGCTGGGCTGGCATCGGTGGATGAGATGGTCGCGCAGGCGCGGCGGCGCTGGGAAGCCAATGACAAGGCCGGCGATGTCGGTTTCCTGGTGTTGCAACATGTTGGCGATGCCAATGGCTATGTCAGCGTGTACCGCGCCGGCACCGACCGCATCGCATTGGTCGGCGATGGCATCCACTTCAAATCCACCGACGGGAAACTGATCCGCGAAGATCCAGCCGCCACGCCGGTGGCACGCATGGCCGAGTTCCTCACCGGCCTGCACCTGCAACACTTCCGCCATTGGCTGCTGCGTTGGCTGTACGTGTTCGGCGGCCTTGCCGGTGCCGTGTGCATCGCCACCGGCTTCATCTTCTTCGTCGAGAAACGCAAGCGCCAGCACGCCCAACAAGGCAGCCAAGGCGCACGCATCGTAGACGCGCTGGCCGTGACGACAGTGACCGGCATGGTTCTGGCCACGCTCGGCATCCTGATTGCCAACCGCCTGCTCCCCGAGGCCCTGCCCGGCCGTGGCAACTGGGAGCGCTATGCGTTCTGGGCGGTGTGGGCGCTGGCACTGGTGCATGCGGGTGTGCGCGGTGCACCGGTGGCACGCGGCCTGGCCAACCCGGCATGGCGCGAACAGACCTGGGCCATCGCGGTGATGGCAGTCGCAGCCGTGGCCTTGAACTGGATCACCACTGGCGACCATCTGCTGCGCACGCTGGCGCGCGGCTATTGGCCGGTGGCGGGTATCGATCTGTTCCTGCTCGGCAGCGCCGCCATCGCTGTTATTGCTGCGAGCAAGCTTGGCCAGCGCGCGCACCCAAAACAGATCGCACACCAGGACAACGCTCATGCATGAATCTCTGTCCGCCAACCTGATGCTGGCTGCCGCGCTGTTGAGCAGCCTTGTCGGCATGGCATGGCTGGCGTTGTCGATGCAGGTGCATGCATTGCAGGTGTGGCCGCGCCCGCCATTGCCGGCCACCCTGCGTTTGCTGCGCATCCTCGGCAGCTTCAGCGTCTGCGTTGCACTGGTGCTGTGCCTGGCAGTGGATCACGCCACGATGGCGGTGCTGGTCTGGGTGATGGCCTTGAGCGCTGCGGCGATGTTGGTGGCGTTTACGTTGTCTTCGCGGCCACAGCGCTTGCGCGTTTTTGCGCCCTGGATCAGGTAACAACGCAGTCAGCAGGCAATGCAGGCTGACTGCCGACGTCAGCGCTGTTCGCCCATGTGCTCGCGATACGCAGCAGCTTCCGCATGCAGCCATTCGCGGAATGCCTGGAAACCGCGGTGGTCGGTCGAGCGCTCCGGATAGACCAACCAATGCGACCACGCGGTCTTCAAGCGCTGATCGGACAGCAACAGCAACTGACCCGACTGCAACAGCAGCTGCGCGCGCGTTACCCGCCCGAGTGCTACACCCACGCCCTCCAGCGCAGCACGATGGTGCGACTCGGAATCATCAAAGATCGCAACGTAGCGCTTGGGCGCCTCTGCACCGGTCAAGGCGAACCAACGATCCCATTCGCCATCCGGGTCGCCCAACAGCGGCCACTCCGACAATGGTTTCGCACCGATGCCGCCCATGCGCTCCACCAATGTCCGGCTGGCCATTGGTACCAACCACTCGTCGATCAAGGGCTCGGCGATCACCCCCGGCCAACGGCCATCACCGATGCGCATCGCCCCATCGAACTGCAGTTGCCGCTCGAAATCGATCAGCAGTTGGTTGGACTGCAGGTTGATCTCGATCTGCGGATGCGCCGCAACGAATCGACCCAAGCGCGGTACCAACCATGCCGATGCCATCGTCGGCACCGCGCTGATCGACAACACGCAATCACGCCGCGCCTGGAACGGACGGAATACCTCGTTGATCGCATCCAGGTGCGGGCCAACCTGATCGAGCAGGCGCCGCCCTTCCTGCGTCGGCGCCACACCGCGCGCCTGCCGTAGCAGCAGCGGATAGCCGAGCCGCTGCTCCAACTGGCGCATCTGGTGGCTCAAGGCACTGACGGTGACGTTCATCGCCTCGGCCGCGCGCGACATGTTGCCCATGCGTGCGGCGTGCACGAAACCCTGTAGGAACTGAAGTGGGGGCCTGGACATTTGACTTGAGTTTTTCTCAATACGTATTTGAGGGATGCTCGCTTTTACTGACTATAGCCCGGAACTAACCTCAACCCACTCTCAACACGGAGCAGGGAAATGAGTGTTTATACCGATCTGCTGTTCATGCATGGGCATATCGCCAATGTCGAGCTGGCCAGGCAATTGGCGGGCCAAGACGGCACCGCCGCCGCAGCCGAGGGGGCAAGCGACATTGGCAAGACGCGCAGGGATGAGCGCGGCCATGAACCCGCAGACGCCCCCGCGCGCGCGATGCCCCTGCCAACGGGTGCCTGCTCGAATCGTTGAAGCCTGCCCGTTCCGATCCGCGTCCAACAGCACAGGCCCGCCTCTCCGCCATCAACCGCGCCGCTACTTGGTATGGTTCGACAGATGAAAACCCACCACTGGCGCGGCCGAGCGGCCGCCTTGCTCACCACCGTCGTGATTCTGTGCATCATCTCCAACCCGGAACTGGCTACGTTGGTGCCTGTGCTGGATGCATTGGGGCTGGAAGTGCTGCTCGCGCTCTTCTCCGCACAGCTGATGGTGATTTTTTCGGATGTGCTGCTGCCGTATGCGCGGCATTTTCATCAGCGTTGGGGCAGGCGCGCGTTGAAGCCGGTTGGTGATGCGCTGCTGTGTGCAGCCGGCGGCTATCTGCGGCAGTTGGTGGGGCACGTACGACTTGCAGGGGTGCCAGCGCGCGTTGCTTGAGCGCCAGTTTGTAGGAGCGGCGTAAGCCGCGAAGCTGACGGTATTGAAGCCATCCGCATTTTTGCCAACTGATGATGTATCGGCTTCGCGACTTACGCCGCTCCTACAAAGGCGAGGAAGCCATGTTGCGGATTGCTTGACGCGCTTTCGCCTACCCTCACCCCAACCCCTCTCCCGGCGGGAGAGGGGCTTCAGGGTTTAACGACAAAGGCCCGCCAATGGCGGGCCTTTGCATTTGTTGCGTGCTGCGAAGAAACCGCTGGCGCGATTACTTGGCGGCAGCTTCCTCGGCCTTCGGGATCGAGGCTTCGGTGGTGATGCGGATCTTGACGTCGTCGCTGACGGCCGGGGCGTAGGCGCCCACGCCGAAATCGCTGCGCTTGATGGTGGTGGTGGCATCGAAGCCGACCGACGGCACCTTGGCCATCGGGTGCTCACCGGCACCGTTGACGGTCACGTCCAGCACCACCGGCTTGGTGATGCCCTTGACGGTCAGGTCGCCGGTCACGGTCAGCTTGTTGGTACCAGCGGCTTCCACCTTGGTGCTCTTGAAGGTGGCGGTCGGGAACTTGGCGGCATCGAAGAAATCGGCGCTGCGCAGGTGCTCGTCGAACTTGGCGGTGAAGCTGTTCAAACCGCTCAGCGGCAGGGTCACTTCCACGCTGGACTTGCCGACGTCAGCGGCGTCGTACACCAGGGTGCCGTCCGCGTTACCGAAGTGCGCGCTCGGGTTGGAGAAGCCCATGTGGCTCCACTGCACCAGCACGTCGGTGTGGGTCGGGTCGAGCTTGTAGGTGCCGGCGGCGATCTGGATCGCAGCAGCTTCCGGGGCAGCCGGTGCAGCAGCAGCCGCTTCAGCCGGCGCAGCTGCGGTTTCGGCCGGGGCGGCAGCCGGGGCAGCGGTGTCGGCCGGCTTGGAGCAGGCGGTGATGGCAGCGGCCAGGGCCAGCGGGAGCAGCAACTTGGACATAGCGGACATGGGTCTCTCCTTGGAGGTGATAGACGGGATTATTTTCAACAAGCACGGCGTCAGCCGGTGTGACGGACGCCGCGTGGAACACTTCAGCAATCAGGCAATGCGCGCGGCTTCGTCGAAGGAAAGCCGCGGCAAGCGCGGGAAGATGCCGGACGGGTCGCCATAGCCCAGATTGACGAGGAAATTGGACTTGATGGCGGTGCCGGCAAAAAACGCTTCATCCACCTTGGCCGGGTCGAAGCCCGACATCGGGCCAGCATCCAGGCCCAGCGCGCGCGCGGCCAGGATCAGATAGGCACCCTGCAGGCTGCCGTTGCGGAACGCAGCCTCGTGGCGACCTTCGCGCGGGCCGTCAAACCAGGCCTTGGCGTCGGTGTGGGGGAACAGGTACGGCAGCTTCTCGTGGAAATCCAGATCGAAGCCAACGATCGCCGTGACCGGGGCAGCCAGGGTCTTGGCCAGATTGCCCTCGGACAGGGCCGGGGCCAGCTTCTGCTTGGCTTCAGCCGATTTGACGAACACGAAGCGTGCCGGGCTGGCGTTGGCGGAGGTGGGTGCCCACTTCAGCAGGTCGTACAGGGCGCGCAGCTGGCTGTCCTCGACCGGACGGTCCTGGAACGTGTTCTGGGTGCGGGCGGTGCGGAACAGCTGGTCAAGCGCGGCATCGTTGAAGATGTCGGACATGGAAACTCCGTGATGAATTGGCTACGGTCGTGACATTGCACCGGTCAGCCCGGGACAATGACACGCCGATCAGAGGTCGCAGTGTAGAGCCCTCTGGCTGTTGCAACACCCAGCCTTTTTGAAACGAATTAATGCCATACGCGAAACGATCGACGCTCCCCTGGACGATCACCGACGGCCGCGCCGGCAATGTGCGCCAGGCGGTGGCGTTGGCGTCTGCGCTGGGCCTTGGTGGCCAGCAACGCCTGCAGCTGCAGCCGCAGGCACCCTGGCGCTGGCTGGCGCCGCGCCTGTTGCCGGGCGCTGCGCGCGCTTTTGGACCGCAGTTCGCGCAGTTGGCCGGCAATGCGCCGGCGCTGGCGATTGGTTGTGGCCGGCAGGCCGCTGGCGCATTACGGGTGCTGCGCCAACACGGCAGCCGCACCGTGCAGATCCTCGACCCACGTATTTCCCCGCGCCACTGGGACCTGCTGGTGGTGCCCGAGCACGACCGCCTGCGCGCGGACAACGTGCTCACCCTGCTGGGCAGCCTCAACCCGGTCAGCGATGACTGGCTGGCCTGGGGCCGGGCCGCGTTCTCCAGTTTCGAGCAACTGCCGGGGCCGCGCACCGCCTTGTTGGTCGGCGGCCCTACCGATCATGCACCGTGGCAGGACAGCGACATCCAGCCACTGTTCCAGCAACTGGCCGCGCGCATCCGCGCCGATGGCGGCAGCGTGCTGGCCACCACTTCGCGCCGCACCCCGCGCGCGGTGACGGCCGCCTTGCTGCGTGCCTTCGACGATGTGCCCGGGGTGATCTGGGCCGATGGCGGCGATGGCTCCAATCCTTATGCCGGGCTGCTGGGCTGGGCCGACCGTATTGTCTGTACGCCGGACTCGGTCAACCTGCTGTCGGAAGCCTGCGCCACCCGTGTGCCGGTTGGGGTGTTGCTGGGTACACGTGCGCAGGGGCGGATGGCGTCCTTTCAGCAGGCATTGCGGGAGCGTGGACGGTTGTTGGATGGGCTGGCTGCGTTGGATGCCGACTTGGGTGTGGAGGTAGAGCCCTTGCGCGAGACCAGCCGGATTGCGGCTGAGGTGAAGCTCAGATTGAGGTTGTGAGCGACTCTGGCCCTGGCTGTTGCTCTAGCTGTTGCTCTAGCTGTTGCTCTAGCTGTTGCTCTAGCTGTTGCTCTGGCCTCTGCCATTAGCTCGTCATTCCCGCGAAGGCGGGAATCGCTCTTGGCTCTTGGCTCTTCGCCCTTGGCTCTGGCTTCGATTCCTCCGTACGAAAGAGGAACCAAGGCACAGCAAATGCAGGAGCAAGAGCAGGAGCGATTCCCGCCTTCGCGGGAATGACGAGCTGAAAGCAAGCAGGGCCAAAGCCAAGCTCAAAGGCAAAGGCTCTGGCAAAGGCAACGGCAGCCTCCCCTCCCCGCCAATCGCCTAGAATGGCGCCTGATTTTCTGATTGGAGCAGGCCCCATGCCTTCTTTTGACGTCGTATCCGAAGTTGACAAGCACGAGCTGACCAACGCCATCGACCAGGCCAACCGCGAGCTGTCCACGCGCTTCGATTTTAAGGGTGTGGCCGCAAGCTTCGAGCAGGATGGCGAGAAGCTGATCAAGCTCACTGCGCCCACTGATTTCCAGCTCAAGCAGATGTCGGACATCCTCAAGCAGCGCCTGGCCGCGCGCAGCATCGATTTCCGCTGCATGGAGTTCGGCGATATCGAGACCAATCTGGGTGGCGCACGCCAGCAGGTGACGGTCAAGCAGGGCATCGAGCAGAAGCTGGCCAAGCAGATCGCCGCCAAGATCAAGGAATCCAAGATCAAGGTCGACACCCAGATCAACGGTGACAAGCTGCGCGTCAACGGCAAGAAGCGTGACGATCTGCAGGAAGTGATGGCGCTGCTGAAGAAGAGCGATTTCGAACAGCCGCTGCAGTTCGACAACTTCCGCGACTGATGTAAAGCCGTTGCAGCAGGCTCAACCGGCCTGCTGCAGCTTGCGGTACAAGGTGGTGCGCGAAATACCCAGCTGACGTGCCGCTGCGCTGAGATTGCCGGCATGCGCCGCCACCGCTTCACGCACCGCCTGTGCGCCCTGGGTGCGCAGCGAACTCGTCGCTGCCACCGCAACCGCCTTGGTACTGGCCCGCGCGCGCACCGGCCCGCGCAGATACTGCACCTGCAAGGCGCTATCCGCGTGCAGCGGCACCCGATGCACCGGCCCGGCCTGCAGCAGGCGGCGGCGCTGGTGCATGCTGGCTTCGGCAAACACGCCATCCAGGCGCATCAACGGCAATGCGCCGCTGCGCGGCAGGCCAAGAATGCGCCGCGCCACACTGTTGGCGGCACGCAGCTGGCCGTCCTCGCCCACCGCCAGAACACCTTGTAGCGGCGTGCCCAACCAGCGCGCATCGTGCTGCACGGCCAGCAGATGGCAATCGCGCTGTTGCTGGATCAGCTGGTTCTCGATCGACAGTGCGGCCTGACGGAAGTAACCACGCAGCAGTTCGCTGTCACGCTCGCCGATGCCGGTGATATCCAGCGCACCCAGCACCTCGCCATCGGCACCGTGCAGCGGCACGCTCAGGCAATAGACCTGCGAAAACTCATCAAGATAATGCTCGTTGCCGCGCACCAGCGCCGGTGCGTCCTCGGCCAGTGCGCAGGACGGTGCGGTGGTGCCGACCTCGATCTCGCGCACGCGTCGGCCGACCTGGATCGGCCGCAGAATCGCTTCATCGCCAAGACCGTGCTCGCGCTGGGCAATGATCAGGCCATCACGGTTGACGCAGAACAGGGTCCAGCGGCGGCCACCGAACGCCGCCCATAGATCGTCCAT
This sequence comes from Stenotrophomonas sp. STEN035, assembly GCF_056759935.1. Classification (NCBI taxonomy): domain Bacteria; kingdom Pseudomonadati; phylum Pseudomonadota; class Gammaproteobacteria; order Lysobacterales; family Lysobacteraceae; genus Stenotrophomonas; species Stenotrophomonas sp. STEN035. The sequence continues at coordinate 13,001 of NZ_JBRRDY010000020.1, read as the reverse complement.
GTCCTGGCGTACGCAACGGGCAAGCAAGCGGTCTGCCGGATCGTCCAGACGCAGCTGGCGTTGTGCCAGCGACGAATACTGCGGCGCCTGTTGTGGGCACACGCCCGCTTGTCGCGAGCGCTCCCACGAGCGCAGCACGGCCGGTGCCAGCAACTGCGCAGGCAGGCTGCCACCCTCGGCGAAGCGCTGTCGCGCCGCTGCCAGGCGTTGCTGCTGTTGCACGAGCGTGGTGGCCATGGGCGTCCTCCAGACAACTGCGCCCAGCCTACACCTCGCTCGCTGACTGAATCGCCATCGCGAGCCAGCACGGCCCGCGATGGTTTGTTCCATCAACCGATCTTGAGTATCGGCTTCAAGGTGATGCCCTTGGTGCTGTCTTCGGCGGCCTGGTTGATCTGCTCCAGCGGATAGAACTTGACCAGCTTGTCGAACGGGAAGCGGCCCTGCTGATACAGCTGTACCAGCTGCGGAATGAACACCTTGGGCACACTGTCACCTTCGACGATGCCGCGGATGCTGCGGCCGCCCAGCAGCAGGTTGTTGATGTCGAACGCGGCCTTGGTGCCCAGCTTGGGCGCACCCACCACGCCGATCACGCCCAGACCGGCCAATGCCTCGATGCCCTGCTCCAACACCTCCGGGCGACCGGTGGACTCCAACGCGAAATCAACACCACCGCCAGTAATCGTACGCACCGCCTCGATCACATCCACCTCGCGGCTGTTGATCGTGTGGGTGGCACCCAGTTCCTTGGCCAGCTCCAATCGCGACGGCACCACATCGATGGCGATGATGGTGGTGGCACCTGCCACGCGGGCAGCCATCACCGCGCTCAGGCCAACCGCACCCGCACCATAGGAAGCAAAGCTGCTGCCGGCGCGGACCTCGAGCGAGTTGATCACCGCACCGGCACCGGTCTGGATGCCGCAGCCCAGCGGGCCCAGCAGTTCCAGCGGCGCGTCGACGGGCACCTTGATCGCATTGTTCTCGCGGCTGAGCGCATAGGTGGCGAACGAGGACTGGGCGAAGAAATGATCGTGCAGCGGCTGACCGTGCGGGTCCTGGATGGCGGTGCTGCCGTCCAGTTCGCCACCGCCGAAGTTCAGGCCAAAGAAGTCCTTGCAGTAGGCACCGTGGCCGCCGCTACACGGATTGCAGTGGCCACAGGCACCGTAGGTGAGCACCACATGGTCGCCGACCTTCAGATCCTTGACGCCCGGACCCAGCGCTTCGATCACGCCCGCACCTTCGTGGCCGAGCACCGCCGGCAGCGGCACCGGGTAGTACTGGTCACGCACGATCAGGTCGGTGTGGCACAGGCCAGTAGCAACGACACGCACCAGCACTTCGTCATCCTTGGGCCCGCGGATGCGCGCTTGCTCGATGGTGAACGGCTTTTCCTTCTCACGCACCACTGCCACGGTGATGTCACGCAGTTCTGCAGATGCACTCATGGGTTTCTCCTGTTCAGAGCGGATAGGCCGGGGCTTCACCTTTGATGGTCAGCCATTGCCATTGGGTGAACTCTTCGATGTTGGCGGGGCCGCCGATGCTGCTGCCATTGCCGGAGGCGCCAACGCCACCAAACGGATTGATGACTTCGTCATTCACGGTCTGGTCGTTGATATGCAGGATGCCGGTATGCAGCTGTTCGCCCAGCTTCAAGGCACGGCCGACATTGCTGGAGACGATCGCCATCGACAGGCCGTACTCGGTGTCGTTGGCCAACGCTGCAGCCTCTTCATCGCTGTCGAACGGCACCACCACCGCCACCGGTGCAAAGATCTCCGCGCGGAAGGCGGGATTGGTCTTGTCCACGCCGCTGAGCACGGTCGGTTCGAAGAACAGATCCTGGTAGCTGCCGCCGGTTTCCAGGGTTGCGCCGGCCGCTGCCGCCTCGGCCACCACGCGCGCGGCATGGTCACGCTGCTGCGCGTTGATCAAGGGACCGAGCGCGACATCGGCAACGGCCGGATCACCGACCGTCAGCGACTGCGCCTTGGCGATGAGCTTCTCCAGGAACTGGGCATAGATGCCGCGTTGCACCAGCACGCGGCCGGTGGCCATGCAGATCTGCCCCTGATGCAGATAGACGCCCCAGGCGGTATTGGCGATGGCCAGGTCGATGTCGGCATCATCGAGCACGATCAGCGCATTCTTGCCGCCGAGCTCCAGCGACACTTTTTTCAGATGCCGACCCGCTGCTTCGCCGACCTTGCGGCCGGCAGCAGTGGAGCCGGTGAACTGGATCATGGCGATATTGGGATCGCTGGTCAGCGCCGCACCCGCTGCACCGTCACCCGGCAGCACGTGCAGTACACCGGCCGGCAGCCCGGCCAGTTCAAACAGACGGGCGATAACAAAGCCACCGCAGACCGCCGTGCGCGGATCAGGCTTGAGCACCACCGCATTGCCCAGCGCCAGCGCCGGTGCCACCGCGCGCATCGCCAGGTACAAGGGGAAGTTGAACGGGGAGATCACGCCCACTACACCCAGCGGACGCCGCCGGGCCAGGTTGAGCCGCCCCGACGCCGACGGCAGGATCTCGCCAACACTGCGCGAGGGCAGCGCTGCGGCCTCCTGCAGTGCCTTGCTGCTCACCTTGTTCTCGAAGCCGGCCTTGAGCTTGGTCGAACCGGACTCACGCACCAACCAGTCGATGATCTCGGCGGCGTGTTCATCGGCCAGCTGCGCGGCACGACGCAGCACCTGCGCGCGGGTTTCATAGGGTGCATTGGCCCAGTCGCGCTGTGCCTTGGCGGCGGCAGCAGCCGAGCGCGCGATCTGCGCCGGGTCTGCCATTGCGATACTGCCGAGTACCTTGCCGGTGGCCGGCTCGATCACGTCCTGCTGACCGCTACCGGCCTGCCATTGACCATCAAACTGCTTGCCCGCCCATAACGCGGGGGGAAGAAATGCCTGTTCTGCCATTGCCTGTACTCCTAGCGTGGTCTGTGCCGACATTGAATACCTGCGCCCGGCAGCTGCCTATTAGCCTTCGGCGAGAACCTTGCAAGCCGCTGAAAGCATGGGAATTTCAACAATGCACGGTGTCCAGTTTGTGGACAGTGAACGCCATTGCGATGACAGCACGACGGCAGCCAACGCCGAGGACCACTACAATCGCCTGCCCTGCCAGCCTGAGCGCCAGCCATGAACGAAGAAGCCGCCATCGATCCCATCGCCGTCACCCGCAACTGGCTGGAAAAAGCGGTGATCGGATTGAACCTGTGCCCGTTCGCCAAGGCGGTCTACGTCAAGAACCAGGTCCGTTTCGTGCTCAGTGATGCGACCACGCCGGAGGCACTGCTGGAGCAGCTTGCCGAGGAGCTGCTGCTGTTGCGCGATACCCCGGTGGAGCAGGTCGACACCACGCTGATCATCCACCCTGAGGTTCTCGGAGATTTCCTGGACTACAACGATTTCCTGGAAAACGCCGATGCGGCGGTGGAAGCGCTGGATCTGCAGGGCATCCTGCAGGTGGCAAGTTTCCACCCGCAGTACCAGTTCGCCGGTGCTGCGCCGGATGATGTGAGCAACTACACCAACCGTTCGCCCTACCCGACCCTGCACCTGCTGCGCGAGGACAGCGTTGAGCGTGCGGTGGCGGCGTTCCCGGATCCGGACGTGATTGTCGAGCGCAACATCGCCACGCTGGACCAGCTGGGCGTGGAAGGCTGGCACCGTGTGTTGGCCGGCGGTGAAGGCAACGCCTGAAAGATGACCTGTAGTGCCGAGCCATGCTCGGCAAGCAGCGCGTCGTTGTAGTGCCGAGCCATGCTCGGCAGAGGCCTTTACCGGTAATGCCTCAAGCCGAGCATGGCTCGGCACTACGTTGGGCATTGCTGGTAAAGCCCCTTGCCGAGCATGGCTCGGCACTACCGGTGAGGCGTCAGGCTGCGCTTACCGGCAGCCATTGCTGCAGTAGCTCGCGCACGTCGTGCAGCGAGGCGGTGATGTGGTGGCCGTAGCCGCGCACTTCTTCGTCCGGCTCCAGCAGGTCCGGAATCTGGATGGTGGTCATGCCTGCGGCCAATGCGGCGCGTACGCCGGTTGGGGAATCTTCCAATGCCAGGCAAAGTGCCGGAGCGATGCCTAATCCACGCGCGGCGTGCAGGTAGATATCTGGGGCCGGCTTGGAATGGGCGACATCGCTGCTGGTGGCAACAAACTGGAAATACTGCAGCAGCCCAGCCGCTTCCAACTTGCGTTGGGCAAGCGGTGAACGCGTCGCGGTGGCCACCGCGCGCGGGATTTCGTACTCGCGCAGCAATTCCAGCAACTCGATGATGCCCGGCCGCAACGGCACGCCGGCATCAACGATGTCGGCATAGCGCGCATAGGAATCGGCCAGCAGTGCGTCGGTACGTTCCATGCCCAACACATCGGCCAGCTTTTGCCGGGTGGTCGCGTCGGAGGAACCAATCAAGGACAGCAGCAGCGGGCGCGGCAATGCATAGCCATGATCCTGCGCGGTCTGTTCCAGACAGCCCATCAGCGCACGCTCGCTGTCCAGCATCAGGCCGTCCATGTCGAACACCAGCGCCTGCGGGCGGGCCAACAATTCCATCAGGCCTGTTCTCCGAACAGCACGGCCAGATCGGCGGCATCGAGCTGACGCCATTGGCCTTCAGGCAGATCGCCCAGGCCCAGTCCACCAATGCGCGAACGGTGCAGCGCCTGCACGTGGTTGCCCACCGCGGCGAACATGCGCCGTACCTGGTGATAGCGGCCTTCGTGCAGGGTCAGTCGCGCCGCGCGCGCGCCCAGCACCTCAAGTTCGGCGGGCAGCAAGGGCTTGTCGTCCGATTCCAGCAGCAGTGCGCCGCTGGCGAACTGTGCGGTCTCGGTGCCGCTCAGGTCTTCCGCCAGCTGCGCTTCGTAAACCTTGTCCAGCTTCGACTTCGGCGACACGATGCGGTGCAGCAGCTGGCCGTCATCGGTCATCAGCAACATGCCAGAGGTATCACGATCGAGACGGCCGACGCTGGACAGCACCGGGTCGCGATCACGGAAACGCTCGGGCAGCAGCTCATAGATCAAGCGGCCGTGATCCTTGGTGGAGCAGGTATAACCGGCCGGCTTGTGCAGCATCAGGATCAGGCCCGGCGGCGGGTCCAGCACCTCGTCATCGATGCGGATGTTGTCGTGCTCCACCTTGTCGTCGGCATACAGCACATCGCCCTGCGCATCGGTGACGCGGCCTTCGCGGAACATCTGCTGCACCTGCTTGCGGCTGCCGTAACCAAGGTTGGCGATGTGCTTGACCAGCTTCATGCGCGGCCCCGGGTGCCGACGATGACCTTGAAACCATCTCGCTCGGCGGCAACACGCACCTGGCCGAAGCTCTCGGTCAGGATCTGCTCGTAGGGCAGATGGCGGTTGGCAACCATGAACAACTGCCCGCCCGGGCGCAGCGACTGCGCAGCCACGGCGATGAAGCGACGGCCGATGTCGGGCCGGTCTTCGCGCGCAGGGGTGTGGAACGGCGGGTTGGAGACGATGAAGTCGTAGCGGCCATCGATGCCGGCAGTGACGTCCTGCCAACGGAAGTCCAGCTTCACCTGCTCGCCGACCTCGGCCAGGTTGTGGCGGGCCAGGGCCAACGCGCGCGCCTCGGCTTCGTACAGATCCAGCGCGGTGACCTTGGGGCAGCGTGCCAGCACTTCGGAGGACAGATAGCCCCAGCCGGCGCCCAGATCGGCGCCACGGCCGGCCAGATCCGCCGGCAGCTGCTCCACCAGCAGGGCCGAAGCCGGATCGATGCGGTCCCAGGCAAACACGCCGGGGCGGCTCAGGAAGCGGCCATCGACGATCTTGCGCGGTGCATCCAGCGCAGCCCAGCGCTTGTGCAGCGCCTCGTCGTGCTGGCCTTCGGCCGGCAGCGACCAATAGGCACGGCAGTGGTTCTTGGTCAGCGTGCCGCCCAGCCCGGCCAGCTGCTGCAGGTCGCTTTCGCCGGAGCGTGCGCCTTCATTGTTGGACTGGCAGGCGAGGATGATCCCGCCCGGGGCCAGTTTGCTCAGGGCCTGGGCAAACAGCGCGCGGGCTTCGTCGCGCTGCCGCGGCGGCAGCACCAGTACCAGCGCGTAACGCTCGTCGGACTGCTCCAACGCCTGCTCATCGCGCACTTCCCAGCCACTGCGCTGCAGCGCCTCGGCAAACGGGCGGAAGCTCTGCGAGCAGACCAGCTGTGCGCTGTCAGCATGCTCACGCAGCGGCCAACCATCGCGCGCGCGCAGGAACAGGACCGGCCCCTGCGGCCAGCGCAGGCCAGCCTTGGTGAACGGGAGGAACAGGGTTTCCAACGGAGCGTCGTGCGGAGCAGGCATGCCGGTAATTCATCTAGCAGGGCCGACCATTCTACCGGGCCGACCCCGGTCACCGGCCGCAGCCAGCTGAATGAGGGCTCGCGCCCGCGCTGGATCAGGGTTCGGCGGCCGGCAAATGCTGCACCTGGAGCACGCTGTCCAGCCACACCACATGCTGCTGGCAGGCCCGCAACAGGTCTTCCAGCCGCACCGTTGCGTTCACCCCGGGCTCCTCGTTATGGTCGGCAAAGTGCTGCAATGCTGGCTGCGCGGTGACCGTACCGGCCACGCGGCTGCCATCCTTGAGGACCAGCATTACCCGCGCCTGCTCCGGCAACTGGCCGAGCAGCGCCTCCAGCGATGCGATCAGCATCGGGTCGGAGTAGACATGGGGCGCGTACAGGGGCATGGCAGCGTCCATGAGTGAACGCCGTCACAGTACCGTTTTCCCGCGTGAAATCCGCGCAAAGACTTTGTGGGAGCGGCCCCTTCCACATAGCATCTGAGGAGTCACCCGCAATCCGCTGCAAGTCCCCTGGCGTCGGCTTTTTCCCCCAGTTGGAAGAGAAACCAAATATTTCAGCGCGGCAAGCGCGCATCGCGGATCGCCGAAATCAGCTGCGCCACGCTGTATGGCTTGGCCAGATGCCCCTGGAAACCAGAGGAGAACGCGCGCCGCCGATCATCTGCGCGAGCCAGCGCGGTCACTGCCACTGCCGGCAGCTCTTCACCACCAACACCCAGGGTCTCGCGCAGGGTGTGGATCAGGCCGTAGCCATCCATGCCCGGCATGCCGATATCGCTGATCAACACATCGAACGCGGTATGCCCGCGTAGATCCAGCAACTCCAGCGCCTCGGCGGCCGTGCCGGCGGTGACCACCGATGCGCCCTGCTCTTCCAGCAGGCGACGGATGTAGCCCAGCATGTCGACCTGGTCTTCCACCGCCAACACGCGCAGGCCCTGTAGAGCATTTGGCACCAGCACCTGCTCACCGATGCGGCCACGTTGTACACGCCGGCGCGGGTGGCGTGCCGCTTTCTGCGCCTGGAACTCGGGCAGGCACACGCGGAACGTGGCGCCTTTCCCGGGCCCATCACTGGCCGCTGAAACCCTGCCGCCGTGTAGTTCGGTCAGCTGTTGGACGATGGCCAGACCCAGCCCCAGACCACCATGGCGACGGGTAGTGGTGCTGTCGGCCTGGCTGAAACGACTGAATAGATGCTCCAGGAACTCCGCCGCGATGCCGTCACCATCGTCCCTGATCTGTACCACCAGATACCCGCCTTCGTGCTGCAGGCTGATCTCGATCCGGCCTTCAACCGGGGTGAACTTGATCGCATTGGACAACAGGTTGCCCAGAATCTGCTGCAGACGGGTGGCGTCGCCGAGCACCGGCTGCGGCAGCTCGGGCAACTCCAACAGCACCGTCTGCGCCTTGCCTTCGGCCACCAGTTCCTGCGCGCGCACTGCTTCGCGCAGCTGCTCGGACAGATCCAGCACTTCCACTTCCAGCTGCACCTTACCCAGCAACATGCTGCTCAGGTCGAGCATGTCCGACATCAGGTTCTTCTGCGTCATCGCACTGCTGGCGATCACTTCCATGCCGCGCCGCATCGGGTGATCGGCTTCCATGCGCTGCAGCAGCAGCTCGCTCCAACCCAGTACCGTGGTCAGCGGTGTGCGCAGTTCATGCGACAAGGTGGCGAGGAATTCATCCTTCATCCGCGCCATACCTTCGGCGGCGTTGCGCGCTACGCGCTCGGCGGTGAGCAGATCTTCGCGCGCCATTTCAATCTCGCGGCGCTCGGTGATATCCGGGCTGTTGCCAGCCAGGCCAATGAAGCGGCCATCGGCCGAGAAGCGCGGGACGGCGTTCATTTCCAACCAACGCCATTGCCCATCGTGACGGCGCACGCGGGTATTGGCGTGCAGCTCGGTTCGGCCGTTCAACGCGGCCTGCAACTCGTATTCGAACGAAGCACGTTCGTCCGGATGCAGAAAGCGCTGCCAAGGGTCCGGCCCCAGATCCTGATCAGCTGGTAGCCCGAAGAAGGTGAAGAAGGCGGTGTTGACGAAGCGCAGCTGGCCGCGGTCATCCACCACCCAGACCGGCATCGGCAGACCGTCTGCCAAGGCACTGAAACGCGCCTCGCTTTCAGCCAGTTCGGTTTCAATCCGCTTGCGTGCGGAGATATCAAACAGAAACACCGCTACCTGGTGTTTGTCGGGCTTGCCGATGCGTACCGCTTCCACCGAATACCAGCGCGACGGCTCCGACACCTGACGCTCGAACTGGCTGATCCCACCCTCACTGACCACCCGCCCAAAAGCCTGGAACCAGTCCGCCTCCATCGCCGGCACCACCTCACTGGCGCGGCGACCGGTGACATTGCTCAGCCCGGTGACCTTCTGGAAACCAGCATTGACCTTGCGATAGATGAAATCCACCGCGACACCGTGCTCAAACACCAGCTCTATCACGCAGAAACCGCTGGCCACTGCATTGAATACCTCCCGATAGAGGCTGGAGCTTTCCAGGTCCTCTTCATCCAGAGACAGCAATGACAGGTGTGAGTCCGGGTTGGGGGCAGGCATTGTCGGAAAGGTGAAAGGGCGCGGCAAAATGAGGGAGATGTACCCGGCAGTCTGGGCGAGAAACCATCCACATGCTGTGATGATGAACCATCGCGCAATCCACGACTGCGAACTGGCACAGGATTCATTGCAGCGTAATGCTGTCGGCCCCACACTTCTATCATCAAAGTCCACAGGAGCACGTCATGAAAACACTGACCGTTACCGGACTTGTCCTGGCCTGCCTGCTGGCTGCTGGCGGCGCCGATGCCAAGCCGCGCACTGTTTCCGATCCGCAAGCCCCGCGTGCCCTGCCTGCTGAAGGCCCGGTGCAGGTGCAGTGGACCGACCCGGCCCAGTTCACCGAGCTGCGTTACAGCCGCAACCGCTGGGATGCCCAGCGCGGCGACTGGGTGGAGGATCTGGCCGAGTACCTGCGCAAGCAGGCCAGCAAGCAGTTGCCGGAAGGGCAGAAGCTGGACGTGACCATCACCGACATCAAACGCGCTGGTGATTACGAGCCTTGGCATGGCCCGCGTCTGGACGATGTGCGCATCATGCGCGACATCTATCCGCCGCGTATCTCGCTGCAGTTCACCTTGACCGACGCCAATGGCCAGGTCATCGACCAAGGCGAGCGCAAGCTGTCCGACACGGGTTATCTGCTCAACAGCAGCCTGCCCAACAACACCGACCCGCTGCGGTACGAAAAGCGTCTGCTCAATGATTGGGTACGCCGCGAACTGCAGAGCGATCGCAGTACTGCAGGCTTGTAATTCGTAAACGCATAGATAGGAAACAGCAAAGGGCCGCAATGCGGCCCTTTTTGTTTCACCTGTAGTGCCGAGCCATGCTCGGCAGAGGCTCTATCGGTACGCTGAAACTTGTGGGAGCGGCATACGCCGCGAAGCTGGTGATCCAAGCGATCACAGATATGCCAGCAACTTCATTGCCGCCAGCTTCGCGGCTGACGCCGCTCCCACAAATGCAAAATGCAAAATGAAACGGGCCGCGACGCGGCCCGTTTCATTCATTGCACCCGGCAATCTCACTCCGACAAATACACCCGCGGCGTGCGCTTGAGACTGCACGGCAAGCGATAGGCGCTGGTATTGCAGCGCGGTGCCAGCTCCGAAATGGTCGGCGCATTGCCCCACAACTGCACGATGCTGCCACGTGCGGCCTGCGGGTGATCGGTCAGGTCCACGGTCAACATGTCCATCGACACACGGCCAATCAGTCGCCCCGGTACGCCATCGATCAACACCGGCGTGCCATTGGGTGCGAATTGCGGATAGCCATCGGCGTAGCCCATCGCCACCACGCCTACGCGCGTTGGCTTTTCAGCAACAAAACGCGCGCCATAACCCAGCGGTTCGCCGACGGCGAGTTCACGCACCGCGATCACCCGCGACTGCAGGGTCATCACCGGGCGCAGCTGCGCGGCATGCGGACTGGGCTGCGGATACAGCGGATCGGCGCCGTACAACATCAGGCCCGGGCGTACCCAGTCACTGCGCACATCCGGCCAGCCCAACAGTGCCGGCGAATTGCACAGACTGGTTTCACCGGCCAAACCTTCTGTCGCACGAACGAAGACATCGAGCTGCTCGCGGGTGCGGTTGCTGTCCAGTTCATCGGCACGCGCCAGGTGGGTCATCAACACCAGCGGGCCTACCTGCGGCAGAGCGCTCAAGCGCGCATGTGCGTCGCGGAACTCTTCCGGCGACAGGCCCAGCCGGTGCATGCCGCTGTCCAGCTTGAGCCAGATACGCAGCATGGCATCGGTCTTGAACGCTTCCACTGCTTCCAGCTGCCATGACGTGGCCACCACTACCCAGAAGTCGTGTTCGACGATCAACGGTAGCTCGGCCGCGTCGAAGAAGCCTTCCATCAGCAGGATCGGGCCACGAATGCCGGCCTGGCGCAGCTCCAGCGCTTCTTCGATGCAGGCCACGCCAAAGCCATCGGCCTCGTCCTGCAGCGCGCGTGCGCAAGTCACGGCGCCGTGGCCGTAGGCGTCCGCCTTGATGATCGCCAGCGCCTTGCCACCGCCGAGCTGGCGGGCCAGCCGGTAGTTGTGGCGCAGTGCGTCCAGGTCGATCAGTGCCTGTGCCGGGCGCATCAGTGCTGGCCCTTGCCGTAGCGGAAGATATCCAGGCCTTCGGTGCTGATCTGCGGCTGCTTGCCGCTCATCAGATCGGCCAGGTAACGACCGGAGCCGGCCGCCATGGTCCAGCCCAGGGTGCCGTGGCCGGTATTGAGGAACAGGTTGCGATACGGCGTTGCGCCGATCACTGGCGTGCCGTCCGGCGTGGCCGGGCGCAGGCCAGTCCAGAAGCTGGCCTGCGACAGGTCGCCGCCGTCCGGGTACAGGTCCTTGACCACCTTCTCCAGCGTGGCGCGACGGCGCGGCTCCAGCGACAGATCGAAACCGGCCACTTCAGCCATGCCGCCAACGCGGATGCGGTCTTCGAAGCGGGTGATGGCGATCTTGTAGCTTTCGTCGAGGATGGTCGAATTCGGTGCCATCGCTGCGTTGGTGATCGGCAGGGTCAGCGAGTAACCCTTCAGCGGATATACCGGCAGCTGCATGCCCAGCGGTGCCAGCAGCTGCGGCGAATAGCTGCCCAGCGCGAGCACGTAGTGGTCAGCGGTCTCCAGCTTGCCGTTGATGCGTACGCCGGTAATGCGGTCGCCATCGGTCTGGATCGAAGCGATGTCCTGGTCGAAGCGGAACTCGACACCGGCCGCTTCGGCCAGCGTCGCCAGCTTGTTGGTGAACAGCTGGCAGTCGCCGGTCTGGTCCTCGGGCAGGCGCAGCGCGCCGACCAGCATCTCGGTCTTGCCGGCCAGCGCTGGCTCAACCCGGGCGATGCCCTGGCGGTCCAGCACTTCGTAAGGCACGCCGTACTCGCGCAGCACCTCGATGTCCTGCGCGGCGGCATCCAGCTGCTGCTGGGTGCGGAACAACTGGGTGGTGCCCAGCTGGCGGCCTTCGTAATCGATGCCGGTGGCGGCGCGCAGCTCGTTGATGCAATCGCGGCTGTAGTCGGACACCCGCACCATGCGCGCCTTGTTGACCGCATAGCGGGCCGAGGTGCAGTTGCGCAGCATCTGCCACAGCCAGCGGTACTGGGCGATGTCGGCGGTCGGGCGGATCGCCAGCGGCGCGTGTTCCTCGAACAGCCACTTGATCGCCTTGAACGGCACACCCGGCGCAGCCCACGGCGAGGTGTAGCCGAACGACAGCTGGCCGGCATTGGCAAAGCTGGTTTCCAGCGCCGGGGCCGGCTGCCGATCCACCACGGTGACCTCAAAGCCGGCCTGCCGTAGATACCAGGCACTGGTCGTGCCGATCACACCGCTGCCAAGCACCAGAACGCGCATTTTCATTCTCCGGACCACATCATTCCCTGCGCACGGGACGGCAGGGGCTAGGAACGGCGCAGTATATTCAGGGTCAACCAGTGTTTTTAGCTGTATTGATATGCCTGATCAGGGTAATTTCCTGTTTCGTTCATCATAAGCAGAGCCACCATGGCCACCCGCAGCCGCGAACTGGACAAGATCGACCGCAAGATCCTGCGCATCCTGCAGCAGGAGGGGCGTATCTCCTTCACCGAGCTGGGCGAGCGCGTCGGCCTGTCGACCACGCCCTGCACCGAGCGCGTGCGCCGGCTGGAGCGAGAAGGCGTGATCACCGGCTACTACGCGCGGCTGGACCCCGCCTCGGTCAAAGCCAGCCTGCTGGTGTTCGTGGAGATCAGCCTGGCCTACAAATCCGGCGACATCTTCGAGGAGTTCCGGCGCGCGGCGCTGAAGCTGCCCAACGTGCTGGAATGCCATTTGATGTCCGGTGATTTCGATTACCTGCTCAAAGCGCGCATCAATGAGATGGCCTCCTACCGCAAGCTGCTGGGCAGCACCCTGCTGACCTTGCCGCACGTCCGCGAATCCAAGAGCTACATCGTGATGGAAGAAGTAAAAGAAACCCTGTGCCTGCCCATAGCCGAGTAGTGGGGGGGGGGCGGGTGCGGGGGGTGGGGGCGGGCGGGGGGGGGGGACCTGGGGGGGATGGGGGGGGTGAACGCCCCGCGGCACGCCACGCCC